>JAMFST010000587.1 GCA_026225435.1 Labilithrix luteola | reverse complement strand
TGCAGATCACCCAGGCGCAGCGCGCCGTGGCGGTCGCGGAGAAGTCGCGAGAGGTCGCGGCCAACGCGCGCCAGCTGGCGGCCGAGAACGACCGCCTCACCCGCGTCGGCTACATCGAGGGGCAATACACCTCGAACGACCTCGTCCTCTCCACGGACGCCCTGCGGCAGGCGGAGATCCAGCTGGCGGTGCAGGAGTTCGGCGTCGTGCAGGCGAAGGTCGCGGCGATCCTCGCGCTGGCCACCTGCGACTACTGAGACGCGGGGGCCACGTCGTCGACTCCGGTCACCCGAGCCAGGTCGGAGAAGGCGACGTTCATCTCCATGAGCGCGTAGACGTGGCTCACGCGCGCGTTCACGTAGGCGCGTAGCGGCTCGTTGAGCGCGCGCTCGTCCTTGGTGCCGAGGTCGATGGCGTCGTCGACGATGGAGATCCAGCGACGCGCGCGGTGCTCGGCGGCTTCCCAGGACGCCTCGCGGGTGGAGGCCTCGAGCGCGGAGCCGTAGGCCTGCTCGACCTCGACGGCGATGCCGCCCAGGGCGAGCCGCTCGAGCGCGCGCGTCTCCTCGAGCTGCGCCTCCGCCTGCGACACACGCGCCTTCTTCGGCAAGAGATCGAGCCCCCACTGCACCCCGACGCCGAAGGTCGGCGCGATGAAGTGATTGAGCCCGCTGATGTTGACGGCGTTGGCGCCCGGCACGACGGTCGGCGCGACGGCGTAGCTGGCCCCCAGGCCGAGGCCGATGTTGGGGAAGAACTGCGCCTTCTGGTACTCGAGCAGGTGCTCGCGGGCCACGACCCCGGCGCGTGCCTCGTTGACCTCGGGGCGGAAGAGGCGCGCGGCCGTGAGGTAGCGAGAGATGGGCCCCAGGGAGTTGACCGGCCGCTTGAGCGGCTCGTCGGGGATATCGAAGGCGGTCTGCACGCCGGTCATGAAGCGCAGCGCGGCGATACCGAAGCGCTCCCCCTTGTCGGCTTCGCCGGTGCGGGCGTGCAGCTCGTCGCGGTAGGTCTCGAGGCGGATGCGGTCGATGTCCTCGACCGTCTTGTCGTCCTCCGCCAGCTTGTCCGCCACGTTCTTGATGGCCTTGTCGAGCTGCCCGGTGACGTCGTTGATGATGTACTTGCTGTCCCGCGCGAGCATCAGCCCGAAGTAGGCGCGGCGCACGTCCATGCGCGTCTGCTGCCGGGTCTTCTCCATGTCCCACTCGGTGACCCGGACGTTGGACTGGGCGGCCTCCTTCGCCTCGGTGATCTTGCCGAAGGTGTAGATCGGCAGCGTGCCGCTGATGTCGAAGGTGAAGAAGGGGCCGAGCTGCTGGGAGAAGAAGCTGGTACCGAGCGCGGTGGCCGGCGTCGAGGAGTAGACGTTGGTGCCGTTGATGGTCGGGATGACGCCGACCGTGGAGCTCGCGCTCCAGTTCCAGAACGGGGTCCACTTGGCCTCGTCGAGCTGGCCGTGGACGTAGGCCAGGCGCGCGCGGGCCGCCCAGATCGCCGGGTGGTTGCGATCCGCGAGGGCGAGACACTCGGCCAGGGTGTAGCCGTGCATCTTGATGGTCGCCACCGGCGGCGGCGCGGAGCCGAACTCGCTGTCGTCGGCACTCCCGAAGCCGGTGTCGTCGGCCGCGGCAGCCGTACCCGTTGCGGAGGCTGACGCCGACGCGCGCGGTGGAGTCACCGCCGCAGCAGCCCCCTTCTTCTTGCCGCCGCGCGGCTTGCCGTTCCCCTGCGCCGCGCCCGGCTCCGTCCCGTCGACCGGCAGGTTGTCGGGGCGCAGCGTGCTCGTCGAGCCCGGGAGCGGCGTGTACGTGAAGGGCGCGGGCTGCGACTGCGCCCAGACCACCGGCGCGAGCCCCGACAGGCTCGCGAGCACCAGCCAGCCGAGCGCGCCTGGATGGCGGCGCCTCTTCGACCTCTTCGCGTGACGCGGCTGACCCATCGGCGTGCGCCGCGGACACTAGCTCAATTCCCGATGGCGCTGACGCGCCAGCGGGAATCACTCGCTCACTTTTTTGTGGGTCGCTGCGCCCGCCGGCGTGTCGCGCCAGCGAGCTTCGCTCGGCGTGATCGCCGCGCTCCCGAGGCGAGAAAACGCCCCGCGCGACGCTACTTCGCCTTGCGCACGATCCGGCGGAAGTTGGAGCGATCGAGCCCGGCCTTCCGCGCGGCCTCCGAGAGGTTCCCTCCGCTGCGTTTGAGCAGCTCGCTCACGTACGCGCGGTCGAACGCCTCCAGAGCGCGGCGTTTCGCCTCGCCATAGGGGAGCTCGAGCAGCTCGGCAGCGATCTCGCCGGCCGGCAGCAAGGTCCCGGGCGCGTGCGACGAGGGGAAGCCGGGCGAGCTGGGGGCCGCGCTCTGCGACGACGCCGACATCGGCGGGGCCGCCGAGAACAGCGCCGCGGCCGTCTCGTCGTCATCGTCCTCGTCGTCGTCGTAGGGAGGCTGCGGCGAGCGCGTCGAGGTCGGCACCTCGGCGGGCAGCGAGATGGCGCGCACGTTGGTCGGGACGTCGAGCGCCCAGGCCTCGTTGGGATCTTCCTTGCCGAAGGGGAGGTCGCGCAGCGTGATCGCGTCCCCTTCGGCGAGGACCACCGCGTGCTCGATGGCGTGCTCCAGCTCGCGGATGTTCCCCGGCCAGCTGTAGTTGCGGAGCCCCTCGAGCGCCTCGGGGGTGATCTTCTTCACCTCGCGCATCATGCGGCGCGCGTACTTCTGGACGAAGTGGTAGGCGAGCACCGCCACGTCGTCCCCGCGCTGGCGCAGCGGCGGCAGGTGCATGGCGATGACGTTGAGGCGGTAGTAGAGATCGCGACGGAAGGTGCCGTTGGCGATCTTGCCGTGCAGGTCGACGTTGGTGGCGGCGAGGACGCGGACGTCGACGATCTTGGTGTCGTCCGAGCCGACGCGCTTGACCTCCCCCTCCTGCAAGAAGCGGAGCAGCTTCACCTGGGCGGCGAGCGGCAGATCGCCCACCTCGTCGAGGAGGATGGTCCCCTGGTGGGCCGACTCGAACAAGCCGGTGCGCGCCGACTGCGCGCCGGTGAAGGCGCCGCGCACGTGGCCGAACAGCTCGCTCTCGACGAGCTCCTTGGGGATGGCCGCGCAGTTGACCGCGACGAACGGCTTGTTCGCGCGCGCCGAGCGCTGGTGAATCGCGCGGGCCACCAGCTCCTTGCCGGTGCCGCTCTCGCCGAGGATGAGCACAGTCGACGTCGCGCTGGCGACGCCGTCGATCAACTTGTAGACCGCACGCATCTTCGGCGAGGTGCCGATCAGCTCTCCGAACTGCTCCTGCGCCTCGAGCCGCTGCTCGAGACGTCGCGCGCGGTCGAGCAGGCGGCGATGCTCGGCCGCCTTGGCGCAGGTGACGATGACCGCGTCGTTGGAGGGGAACGGCTTGGTGAGGAAGTGGTAGGCGCCGAGCTTCACCGCGGAGACGGCGGTCTCCATGTCGGCGTGGGCGGTCATCATGATGACCTCCACGTCGCTCCCCTGCTCCTTCACCCGGCGGAGCAGCTCGAGCCCCTCCATCACCGGCATGCGCATGTCGACCAGCGCCACGTCGGGAGAGATCGCGGAGATCTTCTCCAGGCCGTCGGCGCCGTTCTCCGCGGTGTACACCTCGAAGCCGCGGGCCGAGAGCACGCGACCGAGCGCGCGTCGAATGGCCGGCTCGTCATCGACGATGAGCACCTTCACCGGATCATCGGCGTCGTCCGTACGCGGCGTGACCACAGCTCCAGCGGTCGTCCCCATCGACCCACTCGCATCCACCATCGGACTACCGAGCATAGAGCGGGAGCGGGGCAAGATCCCAGCAACACGCGAAAGAACGCACGAGCGACCTTTGCCCACACGCGGCGCACACGCGATGCGCCCTGCGTTGTCACCGGGCCGCCTCGCGTTTCGGCTTGAAGTGTCGTGGCTTGCGGAGCCACACTGAACGAGCCGTGCCGGCTCTCCGGCAGGCGCCCAGCGATGACTCGCCGCGGAACGCGCAACGACAAACCCACGCAGAGCGAACGCCCCTCCCCGGTGCGTTCTCGCACCGAACGGCCGCCCCGTGCCCGCAGCGAGCGCCCCACCATGGCGGAGAAGCCGGCGCCGACGGCCACGTCGCGCACGCGTACCCAGGCGCCGACGCTGGCGGAGAAGCCGGGCCCGCACCCGTCGATCAACGTCAGCAACCGAGCCACCCGCTCCGCCAAGGACGGCAGCAAGCGGCGCACCACGCGTGATTCGCTCGAGGCTCTCGCCGCCGTCGCCATCGACGGGGTGCGCGCGCCGGACCCGGACGATCCGTCGACCAGCCGCTTCGCCGGCCGCTTCGAGCTGTTCGAGGTGCTCGGCACCGGCGGCATGGCCACGGTGTACCGGGCGCGCGACCGCTGGCTCGAGGAGCTGATGGCGGTGAAGATCCTCAAACCCGAGCTCGCTTCGTCGCCCGAAGCGGTGGCGCGGCTGAGGCGCGAGGCGCTGCTGGCGCGGCGGGTCACCCACCGCAACGTCGTCCGCGTGTACGACGTCGGGCACGCGCAGGGGGAGCACTACCTGACGATGGAGCTGATCGACGGCGAGTCGCTCCTCGAGCGGCTGGGCAAACCGATGCCGCTGCGCATCGCCCTGTCCATCGGCGCCCAGCTGGCGCGCGCGCTCGAGGCAGTGCACGCCGCCGGGGTGCTCCACGGCGACGTCAAGCCGGAGAATGTGCTTCTGGAAAAAGGTCCGGCCGAGCGCGTCGTGCTGACCGACTTCGGCGTCTCCCGCCTGGCGGCCGACCCGCCTCCGCCTCCCCTGCCCGGCCACGCCGGCGGCACGCCCATCTACATGGCGCCCGAGCAGATCGAGGGGCGGGCCATCGGCTCGCAGACGGATCTCTTCGCGCTCGGCATCGTGGTCTACGAGATGATCGCCGGCGCTCCGCCATGGAGCCTGGAGCGCGGGAGCACGGCGGCGACCATGTCGCGCCTGGCCGTTCCGCCCACCGGCTTGCGCCTGGGTAACGCCGAGGTGTCGCGCGAGCTCGACGCCTTCGTGCTCCAGCTGCTCGAGCGCGAGCCCTCCAAGCGGCCGGCGACGGCGGCGGAGGTGGCGGCGAAGTTCGAGGGCTTCCGCACCTCGCGCCTGGAAGCGCGCACCATCGGCGCGATGCCGGCCCAGCGCCCGCATACCCCACCCGCGGCGTCTTCGGGCAACCTGCCGCGGCCAGCCACCCGCAGCCTGGCGGTCCTGCAGGTGCACGCCACCGGCGGGGGCAAGTCGGGCTACCTGGCCGAGGCCTTCACCAACGAGCTGCTCGCGCGGCTCTCCGAGGCTCCGCGGCTGCGGGTGGTCTCGCGCATGGCCCAGCAGCTGCCGGAGGAGTCCGACGCCGAGCGGCGCGCGCTCGGGCGGCAGCTCCAGGCCGAGGGGTTGATCGAAGGGTCGCTCAAGCTGCGCAGCGACGGCGCCCTCGAGGTCGAGGTGCGGCTGGTCGAGGCGGAGTCGGGCTCGGTGCTCTGGTCGACGCAGGTGGAGCGCAAGGCCGGCGACATCTTCAAGCTGACCGCCGAGCTGGGCGAGGAGATCGCGCGAGCCTTCGGGGCGCCGCCGTCGAGCAACCCTCCTCCGGCGACGCTGTCGGCGCCGACCGCGCCGGCGATCGAGCGGACGCCGAGCCCCGTGCCGGTGCCGAGCCCGGAGGACGAGGCGCTGCTCCGCGCGCACGACGCGATGGCCGAAGGGACACCGGACGCCGCGGCGAAGGCCGAGCGAGCGCTCACCGAGCTGCACGAGCAGAAGCCAGACGAGCCGCGGATCACCGCGATGCTGGCGCTCGCCAAGCTTCGCCTGTGGACCCTCGATCCGCGGCCGGCCGGGCGTGGCGTGCAGGAGCGGCCGCTCGACGAGGAGGCCGAGCGGCTGGTGGCGGCGAGCGCGGACCATGGGCCGCGACCGGGGATGCTGCGCGTCGTCGATGCGCTGGTCGCCTCGCTGCGTGGCCGCCACCGGGACGCGATCATCGCCACGCGCGAGGCGCTGCGCCACTCGCCGGATCTGCCGGAAGCGCGGCTCCTCCTCGGGCAGATCCTGGCGCGCGTGTGCGAGTACGACGAGGCCGACAGCTCGCTGGCGGCGGCGCTGCGG
>JAMFST010000586.1 GCA_026225435.1 Labilithrix luteola | reverse complement strand
GATGCGCAGGAGGAGCACCGCTCCGCCGTCCACCGTCTCGACGTGCAGCCCGGAGCCGTTCTCCGCGCCGCCGATCGTCATGCTCGTGCGCGCGCGTGGGGCACGCGGGTGTGGCGCCGCTCGTCCTCGATGACCACGTCGCGCCGCGACGAGCGCGAGCGCCGCTCCTTGCGCTTCTCGAGGAAGCGTTCGGCGTGGAGGATGATCGCGCCGGCGACATCGACGCCGCTGGTCCGCTCGATCCCTTCGAGCCCGGGGGAGCTGTTGATCTCGAGGATCTTCGGCCCGTCGCGCCCTTCGAGCATGTCCACGCCGGCGACCTCGAGCCCCATCACCTTCACCGAGGCGACGGCCGCTTGCGAGTACCTCTTGTCCATTTTGACACGCACACCGGCGCCGCCGCGGTGGAGGTTCGAGCGGAACTCCCCCTTCTTCGCCTGCCGCCGCATCGTCGCCACCACGCGCCCGCCGACGACGATGGCGCGGTAGTCACGCCCCTTCGACTCGGCGATGTACTCCTGCAGGATGATGTCCTGGCCCATCGCCCAGAGCGTCTCGAGGAGGCTCGTCACCGCCTGCGGGGTCTCGGCGATCATCGTCCCGATCCCCTGCGCCCCTTGCTGCAGCTTCACGATGGCCGGCGTGCCGCCGATGAAGGAGAGCGCCACGTCGACCGACTCCGGCGTGCGCGCGCAGACGGTGCGCGGCACGTCGATGTCCTTCTTGGTGAGCAGCTGCATCGCGCGGAGCTTGTCGCGCGAGCGGGCGATGGCGATGGCGTTGTTGAGCACCGGCACGCCCATGAGATCGAACTGGCGCACGACCGCGAGGCCGTAGTTGGTGATGGAGGCGCCGATGCGCGGGATCACCAGGTCCGCATGCGGCACCGGGCTGTTGCCGAGGAACATCGCCGGGCGACCGCGCGAGACGACGATGTGGAAGTCGAGCGGGTCGGCCACCGTGACCTCGTGACCGCGCGCGCGCGCCGCCAGCACCAAACGGCTCGTCGAGTAGAGCGTCGCATTTCGAGAGAGAACGAGCAGTCGCATGGCGGGCGAGCGAAGGTAGGTGGCGCCGCGGTGGCGTGCAACGCACCTGCGTCACCGTCTCCACAAACCGTCGCAAGATGTCGTGATTGCTTCGGATTTTACTCCGCTTGCGCTTGCGTGTCGGTGAACGACACGTTCGCGAAGGTCGCGCCGGCAGGAATCGTAGCGCTCGTCAGCGTGCTCGAGCTGGCAGCCGGGCGCACGACGAGGGGGCCGCGCGGCAGCCAGGCGCAGAGCGCCAGCACCACGAGCGCACCCACGCGCAACACTCCATGCTCCCGGCGGCTCATCGTGCTTTGCATCAATGCACGCGGTGTGCCCGCGACGCGCATGCCGATGCCGCGCTCGATTTGGCCAACTTCTTGGCGCGGCGACCGGCGCGAGCGGCCGGGCGATCTGATTTTGCTGTCGCGCCCGGCGCGCGAAATGGACACGGGCGCGGCCGCCGGGCCACGTCGGCGCCACGCCCGTCGACGAAAGCGAGCTTCGACGGCTATCGTGCGCGGCTCCATGGCGCTTCGTCTTCGGTCGAGCATGCGGGCCACCCGCAAGCGGTCGGGCTCACATCCGGTTGTGCGGAATGACGACGACCTGTCGGAAGGCTTGCCACCGACCGATGGCGACGGGCGCGAGGAGAGCAGCGACGACGCGAGCCTCGGCGCGCACGACCTCGAGGGGATGAGCGAGCTCGGTGAGGAGCACGAGCGCGAGACGGACATGCTCGACGACCGCACGCTCGGCGACGCGGCGGTCATGGGGGGGGGCACGGGCGGCGACGACGACGCGCGCGAGCCGGAGCGCGGCTGGCTCGACGACTCCGACGAGGCGGCCGGTCTCGACGTGGGGGAGGACGACGTGGAGCTGGGGGGCGAGTCGAGCGCCTCGCTCGACGACTCGACCGAGCCGGACGCCGATGACGACGATCCGACGCTCGACCCCGGAGAGCTCGGCGCCGACGCCGGCGAGGAGGGGATCGAAGGGGAAGAGGACGAGCTGCGCGAGGAGGATCTGCCCGCGCTCGACGCCGACGACGACGGCGAGGTGGACGAGCGCTCGCTCTACGAGGCGCCCGAGAGCGTGATCGAGCTCGATCCCGATCTCGCCTGGGACGACCGCGCCTGGGGATTCGAGCCGCTCGACGGCAGCGCCGCCAGCGCCTTTGCCGCGGGGGACGAGGCGCTCTTCGCCTGCGCGGGCTCCGCGCTCGTCCGGCTCTTTCCGGGTCCGGTCCAGCGCGCCTCGCTGCCCGAGCCGGTCCAGCGGGGAGCGGTCGACACGGGCGGAGCGGCCTGGCTGGTGGGCGCGTCGGGGGCGCTCCTTCGCCTCGCGCGCGGCGCCAGCGAGGCCGAGCGGATCGTCTCCGCGCCCGCCGACGTCCTGGACGTGGCCATCGCCAGCGGGTCCACCTGGGTGCTCGACGCGCGCGGCGTCGTCTCGGTCACCCACGACGCAGGGAACAGCTTCCGCGCGGTCGCCGACGACGTCATCGCGCTGGCCGGCTCGGCCGAACGCGCGGTGGTGCTCGTCGCCGACGGCAAGGGGGTGCGCGAGCTCGTCTTCGAAGCGGGCACCACCCGCGCGAGCGTGCTTCCGTTTGCCGGTGCGCAGGTGGGCGGCGCTGCCGGGGTGACCGGCGGGCCCGACACTCTCTGGGAGCTGGTCGTGCGCGGCGACGTAACCGTGGTCTTCGCACACGGCGCCGGGGTTCATCGCCGTACGAGCTCGTCCGGCTGGGAGCGCGTCCCCTCGAGCGCCGACGCTTTCGCCGTGACCATCCTCGGACGCGGCGGCGACGAGGACGCGCTGCTGCTCGCCCTGTCCGACATGGAGGAGCCGACCCGGCTCGCCTACGTGCCGGCCAGCGGCTACCACGACGACGATCCCGCGGCGGCCCCGCGCATCGTGGCGGAGCTCGCTCCGGGCGAGGACACCGTCGGCGGCGAGACCGACGGCGACGAGGAGATCCGCCTGGCGCTGGCCACGTACGAGGGGGCGGCCGTGGTCGTCGGCCCGTTCGGCAGTCGCAAGCTGGGACCGCTCCCCCCGAGGCACTGACCGGCGGACCTCGTGTGCCGGAAAGCTGACCGGTCGCGTGCTGCGTGGTACCGCCGGATGAAGAGCCGCGCGTGGCGCGTTCTCGAAGCCGGAGGAGAAGCACATGGCCGTGATCGTCCAGAAGTACGGGGGCTCGTCGGTGGCAGACGTCGCCAAGATCGGTGACGTCGCGGATCGCGTGGTCGAGGCCAAGCGCGGCGGCGACGACGTGGTCGTGGTGGTCAGCGCCATGGGCAAGACGACTGACGGCCTGCTCGACCTGGCGCGTTCCGCGGCGCAGCGCCCGCTCCCCGGCGGCGAGGCGATGGACCCTCCGCGGCGCGAGCTCGACATGCTGGTCTCCACCGGCGAGCGCGTCTCCATGGCCCTCCTGTCCATCGCCATCCAGGCGCGCGGCCACGAGGCGATCAGCTTCACCGGCAGCCAGTCGGGCATCCTGACGACCGATCGCCACTTCGACGCGCGCATCGTCGAGGTGCGCCCGCACCGCATCGAGGAGGAGCTCTCTCGCGGGAAGATCGTCATCGTCGCCGGCTACCAGGGCATGAGCCACAGCCGCGAGATCACCACCCTCGGGCGCGGCGGCTCGGACACCACCGCCGTGGCCCTCGCGGCCGCGCTCTCGGCCGAGCGGTGCGAGATCTACAGCGACGTCGACGGCGTCTACTCCGCCGATCCGCGCGTCGTCGATCAGCCGCATCACCTGCCGGAGCTCGGGCTCGAGGTGCTGGCGGAGATGAGCGAGGCGGGGGCCAAGGTGCTCAACGCCCAGGCCGTCGAGTGGGCGCGCAAGGCGGGGGTCGTGCTCCACGCGCGCAAGACCAGCGACGCGCGCGGCGAGGGGCGCGAGACGATCGCGCGGAATCCGGTCCCCGGCCTCACCGGCACCACG
>JAMFST010000585.1 GCA_026225435.1 Labilithrix luteola | reverse complement strand
TGATCTCCGTTCGGGCGAGGCCGTTCTGCGCCTGACGAGGAAGCGCGCGAGTTACGGATCACGGGGCGCTGACACTTCGGTTCGACTCTCTGAATGACATTCGCATTAGCAATCTCGTATCGATCTGCGCATTCACTCATCACTGCGAGCGTTATTCTATGTACTCGATATTGCTTCGATTTCGCTCACGAGACATGGCTGCCTGAGGGGCCTGAGAACACCCCGCGTTACCGTTACCGGCAAGGAAACTCGGTAGAGAACCTGCTTCTGAGCATGATGGGGGCATGCCGCATCCTTCATCGATCGGGCAAGCCGTCGCCTTCCTGTCGCGCTACGCCCCCGTGCTCGAGGCCATCGCGCAAGCGGAGGCGGCGGGCCAGAACGCCGAAGCCATCATCGCTGCTCTCAAGGACGCGCTGACCAGCGACCACCTGCCCCCGCCGCTCGCTTCGACATCCTCGGTCACCCTCGCCGCGAACGAGCGCGATCAGGTCATCCGCATCAACGGCGAGCTCGGCACCGTGGGGGCGGCGCGTCGTCTCGGCGTCAGCCGAGAGGCCATCGTTCGCGCTGTTGCCGGCCTCCCCGTGCGGCGAGGCACCATCGCGATCCTTCGCCTGTCCCTGGCGTCTCTCGCGTCGGCCCCCGCAACCGCCGCCTGACGCAAAAACGCGTGAGGCCGGTCGGGCACCACCCCGCCGGCCTCCGCCCCTGCATCACCAGGAGCGTTGCCATCATGCCCCGTCGTCTTTCATCCGTCGAGCCTCGTCGTCGTTCCCTCACGCCCTCGCCGCCACTGGCGGTCGCCCCGCTCATCGTCACCGACCGCACGTGCTTCGCGCTCGTCGGTCTCACCGATCGCCAGCTTCGCGACCTGCTCGCCAAGCACCCCGAGATCCCCCGACGCGTCGAAGGCCACCGCGTGCTCGTCGCCGCGGCTGACCTCGTCGCCTTCGTCCGCGCGGTCGCCTCGCCGGACCTCGCCGCGCTGCCGCCGCCGGAGACCGACGACGATCAGCCGTCAGACGTGGACGCGGTCCTCGCCAAGCTCGGTCGCCGACGGGTGGTGGCCGCGTGAGATCTTCGAGCACGAGTGCCCCGCGGCGCGTCGTCCGCTACGTCGACTTCGGCGGCAAGCCACGCGTGGCGCGCGACCCCGAGCGGAGCCGTCAGATCGCCGACCTCGACTACTTCGTTCGGACGCTCCCGGCCGAGGACGTCGAGGCGCTCGCGGCCCTTGCCGAGTCAATGTACGTGGCGCGCGCGCTGCCGAGGTGGTTCGGTCTGACGCCCCAGGTCTGCGAGGCGCTCGGAAGACTCCAGAGCGTGGTGCGTCGCATCCGCGCGCTTCCCTGGTTCGTCGAGCGCGCCCACCAGCGGACGGGCTGACAGCGTGGTCGCTCAGGTCTCCACGCCGCCGGCAATCGACACCAGCTGGCTCCCCACCGACGCGACGCCGCTCCTCGACGCCGCGGCCGCCTACGCCGCGCACGGGTTCCGCGTGCTGCCGGTGTGGGGCATCCGCTCTGACGGCCGGTGTGCGTGCGGCAAGGGAGACTGCTCGGCGCCGGGGAAGCACCCGATCGGCCGCGCCTGGCAGAAGAGCGCGTCGAGCGACCTCGACACCGTCCGCGACGCGCGCCGCTCGCACCCG
>JAMFST010000055.1 GCA_026225435.1 Labilithrix luteola | reverse complement strand
GAGGGTGACGGCGAGCACCGGGGCGACCAGCGCGACCGCCCCGAGCCAGCGCTCCACCCTGGCCCCCTTCGCCGGTGAGCAGGCCATCACCAGGAAGGCGAAGGCCGGCGGCAGGAAGCGATGCGCGAGGAGCGTCGAGCCGCTCACGCTCATGGGAAAGAGCAGGTAGAGCGCGAGGAAGAAGAGAGCGAGGAGGGCGAAGCGATGACGGAAGGTGACCCCTTCGCCGGCGTCCGCGCCGACCGCCTCGGTGGATTCGCGCGCGCGACTCCAGCCGCCGATGGCCAGGACGACGAGGCAGAAGCTCGCTTCGAGCGCGAGGTTCACCGTGTTCGCGCCGCCGAGGACCGCGCCGGGGAGGATGAGCACCCGGTCCCACGGCTCGAGCCCGTAGTCGCTGCCGGTGTGCCCCATCGAGGCGCCCACCAGGTACGGCAGCAGATGGGTCGACGCCGCCTGCGCCACCGCGAGCGCGAGGACGACCGCCGCCGGGATCAGCGGATACGGTCGCCGCAGGCTCGTCGGCATGCGGAAGACGACCAGCGCCACCGCCACCGCGGCGTAGGCCAGCGCCGCGGTCTCGTGCGCGAAGACGAGCAGGACGCTGGCGCCGATGCACGCAACCACGCGGCGCCGGGTCGGCGCGATCGCCAGGTCGAGCAGTGTGGGCAGGACGAGGAGGAAGAGCGCGAAGCCGAGCAGGTTCGCCACCAGTCCCCAGCGGAAGCACCAACCGAGCGCGACGAACGCGAGGAGCGGCGCCAGCGCGGTGCTGCGCCCTTGCCGCTCGAGCAGCCGCGCCATCGCCACGATGCCGAGCAGGGTGTTCGCCGCCACCACCAGCTTGCACGCCAGGTCCGTCGGCATCGCCAGCGAGAGCCCGAACGCGAGGAAGTGGAACAGCTGGTTGGCCTGCGGCGCGACCACGAAGTACATCCCGGGCGGCACGAAGGACGGGTCGTGCAGGCGGCGCCAGACGGCGACGGTCGCCTCGTGCATCGCCAGATCCGGCATCGGCGGATAGCGCAGCGCGACGATGGGAAGCGCGAGCACGAGGCCCGCGAGCCACGGCTGGATCCGCCGCACAATCGAAGAAGAGCTCGCTGGCATGGCAGAAACCGCGCGGGTGGCGCCATGGTACTGTGGTTCCCGTTGTGTCGCCGACCATCGAAGAAGATGTGGCGGCGATCGCGCGGATCAGCGCGGTGCCCACCATCCTCAAGACGGCGCGGGCGCTCACCGATCTTCGCTTCACACTGGTAGCCCGGGTGCTCCCCGACCGCTGGGTCGCCTGCGCCGTGCACGACGAGATCGACTTCGGCCTCGCCGCCGGCGGGGAGCTCGACGTCAACACCACCTTCTGCAGCGTCGTGCGCACCACGCGCGCGCCGGTGGTGATGGACCACGCCAGCCAGGACCCGAAGTACGCCGAGCACCAGACGCCGAAGATGTACGGCTTCGAGAGCTACATCGCGGTGCCCCTGTACCGGAAGAACGGCGAGTACTTCGGGACGCTCTGCGGCCTCGATCCGCTGCCGCAGCCGGTGAACAACGAGAAGGTCCTGTCGACGATGCGGCTCTTCGCCGACCTCATCTCGACGCAGCTCGAGGCCGAGGAGCGACACGCGCTCGATCGCGTGGACCTGCTCAAGCAGCGCGAGGCGGTGCAGCTGCGCGAGCAGTTCATCGCCGTCCTCGGCCACGACGTACGCAACCCGCTCGGCTCGATCGTCATGGGGACGGAGCTGCTGCTCCGCCGGGCGAGCGACTCGGGCGACCGGCGCACGCTCGAGCGGGTGCGGGCGAGCGCGCGACGGATCGGCGCGCTGGTGGACGACGTGATGGACCTCACGCGCGGGCAGCTCGGCACCGGGCTCGATCTCGAGGAGTC
>JAMFST010000584.1 GCA_026225435.1 Labilithrix luteola | reverse complement strand
GACGGTGATGCTCGCCGCCGGGGACACCTGCCGCGCCGCCGCCGTCGCCCAGCTCGAGGTCTGGGGAAAGCGCGTCGGCGCCGACGTGGTCAAGGGCAAGGAGGGGGCCGATCCGGGCGCCGTCGCCTTCGAGGCGACCACCAAGAGCCACGAGGCCAAGGCCGACCTGCTCTTCGTCGACACCGCCGGCCGCCTCCACACCAAGGCGCCGCTCATGGACGAAGTGAAAAAAGTACGGCGCACGATCGACAAGGCGCTCCCCGGCGCGCCGCACGAGACGCTGCTCGTCCTCGACGCGACCACCGGACAGAACGCCCTGCAGCAGGCCACCCTCTTCAAGGAGGCGCTGGATCTGACCGGCATCGTCCTCACCAAGCTCGATGGAACCGCCAAGGGCGGGATCGTCCTCGCGGTGTGCGACGAGCTTCGCCTCCCCGTGCGCTTCATCGGCCTGGGAGAGCGCGCCGAGGATCTGCGCGAGTTCCACGTCGAGGAGTTCGTCGAAGCGCTCTTCGGCGACCGCAGCGCCGCATCCGCAGCGGCCTGACAAGGACTCGACCGGCATCAAAAGGCGTGTGACATGCGCCGACATGCGCGGTCCGTGAAGGCTCCTTTGCACGGCTGTCTTCGACGTGAAAGATGCCGATCTACACACGGAAACTCGGCACGCTGGCCACTAGCAAAAGGATTGATTGTGCCGAGAGGCGCGTGTTAGCGTCGCTGACGGTTTGGCGATCTCGGAGCAGCGACGAAGCCCGCCACCTCGTTCACGATTCACGAGGTAAAGCGGTCGGAAGCTCCTGACTGACAAACGCAGTAGCGGCGCTTTAGTGACTGACCACGCGACGAAGAGCCGGCCAGGAGAATCGAAAGGGTGGCGATGAAGCAGGCTCGAAGGTTGGTCACCATGACGGCAGCGCTGGTCCTGCTTCCGGCGTTGGCGATGGCGCAAGGGAAGAAGAAGCCCAAGCCCAAGCCGACTCCCGCAGCGACGACAGCGCCTGCCCCCGCAGCGACTGGTACGGCCGGAGGCGATATCGAGCTGGACGCGAATCCTGCGCCCGCTGCGACTGCCCCCGACGCAGCAGCCGCGCCCGGCACGCCAGGAGCTCCCGCGGGAGCTGCGGCGGCCAATGCCACTGGAGGCATCTGCGATATCGATCCGACGGCGTGTCCAAAGGACGTCGCCGCGGTGAAGCAACAGTCGGTCAAGGACGTGAAGGCCGAGGTGTACGCGGTCCAGCAGGTCTACGTGTACCGGCGTCACCGTCTCGAGATCGAGCCCTACTGGGGATTCACGCTGAACGACCAGTTCGTCAGCCACCCCGCTCCGGGCGCTTCGATAAACTACTACATCACCAACGTCCTCGCGGTCGGCGTCAACGGCAACGTGTACGCCGGGCTGAATCAGGACTCGGACTTCAACTTCGAGAACCGCCGCGCCACGCGCCTGGCCGTTCCGTTGACCGAGTACTCCTGGGGCGCCAACGCCAACTTCACCTACGTTCCGGTGTACGGAAAGCTCGCCGGGCTGGGGGATTTCATCTTCAGCTACGACGCCTACGTCGTCGGCGGCGTCGGTCTGATCAACACGCGTCCCATCGCGGTCATCGACCCGGACAATCGCAACTTCGATTACAAGTCGAAGCTCGATTTCGACGTCGGTATCGGCCTGCGTATCTTCCTCAACCGCTGGTTCGCCGTGAACTTGGAAGTCCGCGACTACATCTACAACGAGCAGCTCGAGTCGTTGACCATCGCGCAAGATCCGACGGACAAGAACACCTGGTACGACGACAAGACGCACATCACGAACAACGTCCAAGCTCAGCTCGGGGTGAGCATCTTCTTCCCCTTCAGCTGGGACTACCGGTTGCCGAAATGACCATGACCATTTCGAGTGTGCGCAAGACTTTGATGAACCGTGCGGTCAACGTGGCGCTCGTGGCGGTGGCCGCGACTGCAGCCGTTGTCGTGATGCCGAAGACGGCGCAGGCGCAGGAGATCCAGCTCACGGGGCCTCTGGCCGGCGCTCCCGCCGTGCGTGACCTGCGGCAGTACCGCAAGGGTCGCTTCGAGGTCGCGCCGGTCGTCGCCTTCACCCTCCTCGACGAGTACGAGCGCACCACCCTCGTCGGTGGCCGCCTCCAGTACAACTTCACGGACTGGTTCGCCTTCGGCGTCTGGGGCACGTACGGCTTCAGCGGCGAGACGGACCTGACCAGCCAGATCAACGAGAACGCGGGGCGAAACAACCGCACCGCGGTCAACGTCTCCCCCGGCAACTTTGCCGACCAGACGGCGAAGATCAAATGGATCGCCAATCCGCAGGTCGAGTTCACGCCGTTCCGCGGCAAGCTCGCCCTCTTCAACTCGATCTTCGTCGACACCGACGCGTACATCCACGCCGGCGTGGCCTTCGTCGGCCTCGACGAACGCGGTGATTGCGGTGCCAAGGACCAGATCTCCTGCACCGATCCGGCGAGCTTCAACACCGCGTCGCGCGTCGCCATCGCGCCGAGCTTCGGTATCGGGCTGAACTTCTACCTGACCAGCTTCATGTCGCTCGGGGCGGAGTATCGCGCGTTGCCGTTCTCGTGGAACCGCGCCGGCTTCGACACCAAGGGCTCGGGGAGCGACAACAACTTCCCCGACAACAAGATCGACTCGCAGGACCAGACCTTCAAGTTCAACCAGATCATCGCCATCTCGCTCGGGTTCTCGTTCCCGACGAAGCCGAAGATCTCGCCCTGAGCGTCTGAGCGCTGCAAACGGCAAACGAGACGGCGGGCCTTCCTTCGAGGAAGCGCCCGCTTTTTCGTGTCTGCTCTCCAGAGCTACCGCCGCTCGAGGCGGCGGAGTCAGACCTGCCGCTTCGTCACGCGTCCTTCGCCGTCGATCGAGCTACCCGGCGGGAGGTTCTTTCGCGCCACGTCGCGCTCTTCCTCGGGGATGACCCAGCCGCGGGTGGCGAGGCCGTCGACGATCTTGTTCTTCACGCGGAAGCTCTCCTCGCCGTCGAGCGCGCGGATCAGCGGCACCGCCGCCGTCTCGTCTTCCTGCGCCAGCGTGGTCGCCGCGGCGTGGAAGCGGGCCGTCTCGTTCATGTCGGCCAGGAAGGGCTCCACCACCTCGCGGATGCGCGCATCCTTGTGCGCCTCGAGCTCCACCAGCAGCTGGATCTTCGGGTCGATGAAGCGCGCGTACTCGGTGTCCCACGGCTCGAGCATCGCCAGCAGCTCGCCGACGAACTCCTCCTCGTCGACCAGCGAACGGACGATCCGTAGCGGCCACGAGAGGCTCTCCGCCTTGGTGGCAAACGCGCGGATGGGCTCGAGAGCGAGGCGCCCCGCCTTGCCGATGGCGCTGAACGCCTTCTCCTTCTCCATCTGATCGGTGATGGAGGGATCGATGGTGAAGGTGAAGCGCTTGAGCAGGGCGGTGACCGCTTCACCGCGGATGCGCTCTTGCTCCTCGGCGCGCTCCGGATCCGGCTTGGCCGGGGGCGACGCGAGCTCCTCGAGCTCGTCCATCGCCTCCTGCCGGTCGTAGTTCTGCGCGCGCTTGTTGCCGGCCACTTCCGCCCAGCGGGCGACGGGGCTGGCCTTGCCAGTGGTTTCCTTCTTCCCCGGCTTGCTCGGGCTGCTGCTCTTGAAGCGATCGAAAAGACCCATTTTCGGTCCCGGACTCTAAGCCGGGTCACGAAGATCGCCTAGCCCGGAAGCGGTACGGCGAGCAGCACGACTTCACGGTCGCGCTGCTGCACCTGGTAGCGCACCGGCATCCCGTACTTGTTCGAGGCGTCGCGCTCCATGCCCTGGATGCGGGTCACGAAGGCCTGCTCGCTGACGTGATCGGTCTGCTCGCCCAGCGACCTCTTGGCGGCGATGTACTCGGCGTAGATGCGCTTGTAGTACGCGTCCGGCGACTCGGCGGCGAGCGCGTGGATGCTAGCGCTGTCCCCCGTCTCGCGATCCTCGACCGCGAGCGCGTCGGTGAAGTTCTGCGCCGTCGGCGCGCGCGAGGGGCGGCCGTCGGCGTCGGTGTTGTCTTCCTCGATGCCCATCAGCTGGTTCAGCAGCTGGTCGATGCGGAAGGCGAGACCGCCGAGCTCCGCGTGATCGAGCTCGAAGCGCTTGTCCTGCTGGCCGTTGAGGATGGCGAGGAGCCCCTCTTCGAGCTGGTTGATGGGGCGCGAGATGTACGCGCCGAGCAGCCAGCCGCCGACGACCACGAGGATCAACCCGAGAACGGTGACCCCGAGGATGCTCCCCGGGATCGCCCCTGCCCCTTCGAGCAGGGTGCGCGCGCCGCCGACCACGATGGCCGCGCGTGCTCCGGACAGCGCCGTGAGGGCGGCCGCCGCGACGACGAAGTCATCGGAGACGAGGGTGGGCGCGCCGCCGGTGGTGAGCGCCTGCTTCACGCGGTCCTTGGCGTCGCCGGAGACGAGCGCGTCGAGCGCCCCCGAGGAGTTCGCCGAGTGGGTGAGGACGGCGACGGAGTCCTTGTCGCTGGTCACCAGCGAGAGCGGACGACCGCTGGTCACATCGCTGACCTGGCTGAGCTCATCGTTGAGCGGCAGGCCGAGGGCGATGGCCCCCAGCAGGTGCCCCTGCCCGTCGCGGACGGGAGCCCAGGCGGCGAGGAACTGGTCGTTGCGGGTGCGGTTGAACCACACCTCCACGCCGCCGACACCGCCGAGCCCCTTCTCGTCGGTGGTGAGCGCCTTCTTCAGCCCCGGGTAGAGGCTGCCGAGGTCCGCGCCGCGGTCAAGGGTGGTCGTGCTGCGACCGGCGACGTGCGCCGTCGCGTCGAGGAGGAAGAGCGCCGCCGGCCGAGCCGACTCGAACACCGGAGCGTTCTTGGCGGCCTCGAGCACGTCGTTGCAGAACGAGGTGGCCGCGTTGCCGCGGGCGTCTGGGCTGGCCACGGTGAGCGCGTTGAGCACCCCCGGGTCGAGCGCCTTGGTCTCCAGCCAGGTCTCGGCGCGGAAGCCATCGAGCTCGAAGCGCGCGACGCCGCTCTCCGCGTCGTGACGGGCCTCGGCGTCGAGACGGGGGATGTCGTTGGCCGCGGCGCCGAGAGACGCGCGCACCAGGACGAAGGCGAGCAGCCCGACGAGGGCGACGATGACGGCGTTGACCGCGATGATCTTGTTGCGCATGGCGCTGACCTGCCCCTACCTGACTGGTGACTGCTCTACCGCGAGGTCCATCGTGGCCGTGTTCGCTCGGCGTTTCGCCGGATGGGGCATGCCCGCCAAAAAAAGCGGCGCCGGCTTGCGTGCCAGGGCGCGCGCGAGCGAGCGCCGTCCACTGCAAAGACGCTATCATCGGCCCGGATGACGCAACAAGAACGTTCGCGTGCGCTCCTGGTCGACGACCCGCGCTTCATGAAGCACGCCTCGCCGGCCTATCACCCGGAGCGACCCGAACGCCTCCTCGCTGCGCGCAGTGCGTTATCGGCGGTCGACGTTTCCTGGGAGCGTGTGGCCGCGCGATCGGCCACCGACGACGAGCTCGGACGCGTACACTCCGCCGCCTTCGTCGACAGCCTGGAGAAGCTTCGCGGCCGCGAGATGCACCTCGATCCGGACACCTACGTCGGGCCGGAAAGCATCGAGACGGCGCGACTCGCGGCGGGCGGCGCGGTGGAGATGGTGGACCGCCTCTTCGCCAAGGAGGACGGCGCGCCGCGTCGTGGCGTCGCGTTGCTGCGCCCGCCCGGACATCACGCGCGTCGCGATCAGGCGATGGGCTTCTGTCTCTTCAACAACGTCGCCGTCGCCGCTGCGCACGCGCGCGCGCACCACGCCGAGCGCGTGCTGGTGGTCGACTGGGACGTGCACCACGGCAACGGCACCGAGGAGATGTTCTGGCGCGACCCGAGCGTCGTCTACGCCTCGCTCCACCAGTATCCGTTCTACCCGGGCACCGGCGCCCTGCGCGACGTGGGCGACGGGGACGGGCGTGGCTTCACCGTGAACGTACCGCTCTCGGCCGGCGGCACCAGCGCGGTCTACCGCGGCGCCTTCGAGCGCGTCATCGTGCCGGTGCTGCACAGCTACAAGCCGGATCTGCTCCTGATCAGCGCCGGGTTCGACGCCTCGGCGCGCGATCCGCTGGCCGAGATGGAGCTCGACGCGCCGTCCTTCGGCTGGATGGCCCGCTCGCTGGCGCGCGCCATGGATGAAGTCGCGGGAGGGGCGAACCGTGGCCGCGTCGGCCTGGTGCTCGAGGGGGGCTACGACCTGGTCGCGCTCGAGGCGGGGCTGGCGAGCGCCGTCCGTGGGCTGGTGAGCGACGAGGCCGACGACATCCCGCGAAACGTCGACGACGTCGAGGTGTGCCGCGCCGCGAAGATGGCCGAGAAGCTCTGGAAGCTCTGACGGGTCCCTCGCGGCCCCGGTCTCTCCCCGAGACCGCAGAATATCTCTGCATTCTCACGTGACAGATTCCCCGCGCGGCGCGATCGTGTCGCGCCATGCGCCCGGATCGCGGTTCCACGTCTTCGCCGTCGCCGTCTGACGGTGATCGGGACGCGGAGCTGCGGGCGGAGGAGTCGCGTGCCACGCCAGTCCCGGCTGCTCCCGCCGCGCCGGTCGTGCCGCCGGACGAGCCCACGCGCGACGCGCTGGACGACCTGGAGG
>JAMFST010000583.1 GCA_026225435.1 Labilithrix luteola | reverse complement strand
TGCGTCGGATCGGCGGCGAGGGGGGGCGGGTGTGGAGCTTTCGTGACGTCACCGAGCAGCGGAAGATGCACGCCTCGCTGGTCGCCTCCGACCGTCTCGCGTCGATGGGGGCTCTCGCTGCGGGCGTTGCCCACGAGATCAGCAACCCGCTGACGTCTCTCAACGTGAACCTCAACGTGCTCGCCGAGGAGCTTCCCGAGCTCCTCGGGCACGCCGACGAGCCGCGGCGGTCGGAGGCGCTCGCGATGATCGCCGATGCGCGCCAGGGGACTGCCCACGTTCGGCGAATCGTCCGTGACCTCACCCGGTTCTCGCGGACCGACGACGTGGAGACCAGCCCGGTGGATGTCCACGTGGTGCTCGAATTCTCTCTCAACATGGCGTCCAGCGAGCTGCGCCACCGCGCCCGCGTGGTGAAGGTGTACGGGGCAGATGTCCCCTTGGTCGAGGGGAACGAGGGGAAGCTCGGGCAGGTGTTCCTCAACCTGCTGGTGAACGCTGCCCAGGCGATTCCCCAGGGGCGCACCGCGAGCAACGAGATCCGCCTGACGACGCGCGTCGACGCCGTCGGCAGTGTCGTGGTCGAGGTCCGCGACACCGGCGAGGGGATCGCAGCCGACAAGATCGAGAGCATCTTCCGCCCCTTCTTCACCACCAAGCCCGCCGGCACCGGCACGGGGCTGGGGCTCTTCATCGCGCTGGGGATCGTCCACGACCTCGGAGGATCTCTCGAGGTCGAGAGCGCGGTCGGCAGCGGAACGACCTTCCGCGTCATCCTCCCCAAGACCCGTGCCGCGCGCGACTTCCTCGACCAGGCGTCGAACGAGGTGCGCGACAAGCCGCTCGAGTCCGAGGCGCTGCGTGACCTCGTCCGACGCCGGGTCGACGCGCGTGGTTAGTGTCAGGC
The DNA here is from genome assembly GCA_026225435.1 of Labilithrix luteola. Taxonomy (GTDB): domain Bacteria; phylum Myxococcota_A; class Polyangia; order Polyangiales; family Polyangiaceae; genus JAMFST01. The sequence continues at coordinate 3,365 of JAMFST010000583.1, read as the reverse complement.
CGTCCGGCGAGGCCATGCCTCGCGCCGGGCCTCGGTCTCGTCTTCGACGGCGAGCAAGCGGCGCACCTCCCGGCGCAGCTCGCCACCGCGCAGCTCCGTGAGGTGGTCGGCGCGGAGGGACGCGGCGATGAAGGCGAGCCGCCCCTCGTCGAGCTCCAGGCAGCCGCAATGCTCGCAGTGCAGCGCAGGGAGGTGATGGCGGCGCGAGACGAGGTCGTAGGTGGCGTGTCGCAGGTGATCGCTGCCGCAGTTCTGGCACCGACGCGTGACGCCGCTGACCGGCGGCGGATCGATCGTCGGAATCATCAACCCACCTCTTCTTCGAGGGAGACGTCATTGGCGCACACGGTCCGCAAGTGAACCAGCGCCGCCTTGCGGATCTGCGACACCCGCCCCTGCGTGAGACCGAGCGCCCGCCCGACGTCGACGGCGCGCTGCTCGCGAAAATAAGTCGCGCGGATCATCTCCGCGTCGCGCGCCGGCAAGGTGTCGAGCGCAGCATTCAGCGCGAGGCTCAGTCGGCGAACGCGCCGCCTCGTGTCGAGCTCGTCTTCGATGGAATCGGCCGTGCTGGCGAGATGCAGCTCGGTGACGCGTGGCTGGGCAGTCGCTGGCTCGAGCGGGACTGCGCAGTACGCCATCCGTTCGCGCACCCGGCGATATCCCGCGATATCCATGTCGAGCTCGGTTGCGACCTCAGCGTCCTCGGCGGTACGCCCGAACCTCTCCTCCAGTGCAGTCTTGGTGGCCAGGATTCGTCGCGCCTGTCGTCGGTCGTCGCGACTCAACCGATCGAGCTTGCGCAGCTCGTCGTAGACCGCGCCACGCGCGTGATCCATCGCGAACGACTCGAAGGTGGCGCCACGATCGCCTCGATGACGCGCCAGGGCGGCAGCGACGCCAAGGAAGGCCGACGCCACCAGGTCATCGAGCTCGCACGCGGCCGATCGCGGAGCGCGACGCCCGATGTGCAGAGCGATGGCGCGGGCCTTCGCGAGAATGGGTGAAAGCGCGGGCTCAGGAACATTGGCGGCCATGGGGGTTACCTCCCTGTCGAGCGGTTGCGGTGTGTTGCGAATCGGATGACTCGTCAACGGACTTCGCAATGCCCATGCCGCGCGGTTGGCCACGAGTGGCCGAAACTTTAGCCGTAGAGCCAGGGATGAAAGGCGGTCACTTTGACCGGCGTGAAGTCACTTCGACCGAGGAGGCGGGCGCATCCGGGTCGTTCGACTCCGCCTCGAAGCGGCGGAGGAGGCGGCGCAGGTTGGAGGGGTCGAGCCCGGCGATCCGCGCCGCGTCGCTCAATTTTCCGTCGGCCTGGAGCATCAGCCGGCGGACGTAGCTGCGCTCGAAGGACTGCTTCGCCTCGGCCAGCGGAGCCAGCGGTGACGTGAGCGTGAGGGAAGACGGCAGAGATGCCGTCGTGGTGACCAGCCCAGCGAGCTGCGCAGCAGACAGCGACTCGCCGCGCGAGAGGACGACGGCGCGTTCGATGGCATTTTCGAGCTCGCGCACGTTGCCGGGCCAGTCGCTCGCGGCCAGGAGCGCGAGCGCCTCCGGCTCGATCGTCGTCATCGGCCGTTCGTGGCGACTGGCGTACTTGCGAAGAAAGTGGTGCGCCAGCAGAGGGATATCGTCGAGACGGTTACGCAACGGCGGTACCTCGATGGCCACCACGTTGAGCCGGTAGAAGAGATCCTGCCGGAAGCGACCTGCCGCCACCTCGTCGCCGAGGATCCGGTTGGTCGCCGCGATCACGCGCACGTCGACCAGTCGGGTCTCGTTCGATCCGAGTGGCTTCACCTCCCGCTCCTGCAGGACGCGCAGTAGGCGAACCTGAGCGCTCGGCGGCAGCTCTCCCACCTCGTCGAGGAACACCGTGCTCCCGCCCGCCGCTTCGAAGATGCCTTTGCGGTTCGCCTGTGCACCCGTGAAAGCACCTCTCACGTGACCGAACAACTCGCTCTCGAGAACCGTCTCGGCCAGCGCTCCACAGTTGATGGCGAAGAGCACCTTGTCGCGCCGCTTGCTGCGCCGGTGGAGCGCGCGCACCACCAGCTCCTTGCCCGTGCCGCTCTCCCCCGACACCAGCACGGAGGCCTCGGTCGGGCCGATGGTCTCGACCATCGACGCGAGGTGGCGCATGCTCGTCGAGGAGCCGACGAGATCTTCGAAGAGCTCGAACTCTCCGAGCCTCGTCTCCAGGTAGTGATTGCGCTCGAGCAGTCGCTTGTGACCGAGCGCGCGCTCGACCGCGGAGAGGAGGATGCCGTTGTCCTCGAAGGGCTTGACCAGGTAATCATAGGCGCCCGAGCGCATCGCCTCGACGGCCGAAGAGATCGTCGCGCGTGCGGTCATCACGATGGTCACGGCGGTCGGCAAGAGCCGCTTCGCCTCGACCAGCAGCTCGAGCCCGGTGGAGTCGGGCAGGTGCAGGTCCGTCAGGATCACGTCGGGCTGCTCGTCCACCGATCTCTCGAGCACGTTGCGCGCTTCGGCGACGGTGTCGGCGAGCGTGAAGCGATAGCCCGCGCGACGGAGGATCGTCGCTACGGCGCGCAGCACCAGCGGCTCGTCATCGACGACCAGCACCTTGCCCTTCGACCCCGGCGCCGATGACCCCACGGCGCTCACCGGTTCGCCCGCGGTTCGCACGAGCTACCGGAGCGAAGTGGGCTGTTTCGGCACATAGCCTTCTATATTAGCCCGGATCTATTCCGCTTTCTTGTACGGCAGTGCTTTTACAAATCTTCACGAATGAAGAAATTGTACTTCGTGTGCGAACTATATATCTTGTTCGTATGCGAGGTGAACGTCGGTTCGTCTACCTGCTCAACCTCGCGCAGCGGCGGATCGATCACTTCCTGCGTGGCGATCGGCGGGACATCACCGCGGCGCAGGCGGGGGTGCTCTTTTTCCTCACACGTAACGACGGCGCGCGCAGCGGTGACGTCGCGCGGGCGCTCGGTCTCGGTTTGCCCGGGGCGAGCGGGCTCCTCGATCGGATGGAGTCCGTGGGCCTCGTCGAGCGGCGCGCCGATCCCGAGGACCGGCGCGCGCAGCGAGTTCACCTGACCGAGCGCGGTCGCACCGCGGGCACCGACGCGCTAGCTGCCATCGCACAGATCAACACACGGCTCTCCAGCGGTTTCACCAGCGGGGAGCTCGACACCGTGGCGCGGTGGCTGATTCACGTGGCCACGACCTTCTCCAAGGAGAATGCGTCGTGATCTCCTCCGTCAGGCGCTCGGCCCCTTCTGGTCGATGATGGGCAGCTGGATGCGCCCGCCCGCCTCGCGGAACTCCTGCGCCTTCGCCTCGAGCCCGGCGTTCTGCTCGGCGATGCGGCGCACGTCCTGGCT
>JAMFST010000582.1 GCA_026225435.1 Labilithrix luteola | reverse complement strand
GAGGAGCCGGGCGAGGAAGCGCCTCCTGCCGAGGAGCCGCCGCCGCCGGCCTCCGAGCCTGGCGACACGCCGCGAATCGAGGATCCCCCGGCGGAACGAGACCCGCCGGCGCCCGCGCAGGCCGAGGCTTCGACGCCGACTTCGGGCGAAGAAGCCAGCTTGTCAGGCGACGAACCGACACGTTAGCGTGGGCCGACGCTCGGTCAAACGGCTCCAAGCCGGCGCGAGACAGAGATCATCGAGGACATCGAAGTGGGCGAGAACGGCGAAGAGACGAAGCATGACACTCCCGCGCCGAGCGCCCCGCCGCCTGCGAACGAAGAGCGCCTCGTAGAGGGCGAGTCGTTCTCCGACGAGGATCCGGCGCTGTCCGGTCCCGTGGCGGCGCCCGAGGAGCAGGCGCCGACGAGCGCCTCCGACGAACCGAGCGAAGCGGCCGACGAGCACGCGGCCGAACCGTCCGCCGAGCATGACGAGCCGGCAGCCGAGGCCGAGCACGCGCCCGAGAGCGCCACGCAGGACGCCAGCGACGAACACGAAGAGCCCGAAGAAGAAGGCGCCCACGACGATCGCATCGTCGAGCAGCCGTGGCACGGCGGGGACGTCGAGCAGACGATCAACCTGAGCGGAGACCTCTTCCCGCTCCCCGGCCGCGACGATCTCGACGAGCCGACGCAGACCACGCTCGCCGACGATCTCGATTCGTCGCTGCGCGCTCGCGAGGCGGGCAACGTGGCGCGGACGCACCTGAAGGGGCTCCTCGAGGCGCTCATCTTCGCCAGCGACAGCCCCATCAAGGCCAACGAGCTGGCCAAGTCGGCCGCCGCTCCGAACGAGGACGTGAAGCACCTGCTGGGGCAGCTGAAGGAGGAGTACGCGACGCGCGGCATGCAGCTGGCCGAGGTGGCCGGTGGCTGGTCGTTCCGCACCAACGCGTCCTACGCGCCCTTCGTGCGCGACCTCACCAAGCAGAAGCCGGTGAAGCTGTCCCGCGCGCAGATCGAGACGCTGGCCATCCTCGCCTATCGCCAGCCGATCACGCGGCCGGAGATCGACGAGATCCGCGGCGTCGACTCGGGCGCCACGCTGAAGATGCTGCTCGAGCGCGACGTGGTGAAGATCCTCGGCAAGAAGGACGAGCCGGGGCGCCCGCTGCTCTACGGGACCACCACCGCGTTCCTCGAGCTCTTCTCGCTCAAGTCGCTCAAGGAGCTGCCGACCCTGCGCGAGTTCACCGAGCTGAACGAGGACTCACGCCGCGTGGTCGAGCGCGAGCTGGGCGAGACGATGGCGGAGGCGCAGGAGGGGGAGGCAGGCGCGCTCGACGCGACCGCCGCGCCGGCGGAGAAGGTCGATCCTCGCTCGCTCGAGGAGGACGACTACCAGCCTCCGCCCGCCGACGCCGAGCCGGCGGCCGCGGAGCCGGTCGAGGACGTGGAGCCGGCGGAAGCCGCGGAAGACGAGCCCGCGGAGGCCGAAGAGACCGGCAAGGCCGACGAAGCGTCCGAGGAAGAGGACGAAGACGACGAGCCGGACAGCGACGACTTCGACGACGACGATGATGACGACGACGACGACGACGATGACGATGAAGACGACGAGGACGAAGAGAAGCCCGAGTAACGGCCCCTTCTAGTCGCCCACGACGTCAGTCTTCGATCGGGTCCGGATACCGGCTCGCCAGCTTCACGACTTCGTCGCGCAGCTTCTTGTGCGTCGCCAGCTTGCGCACCAGCTCCCAGAGCACCGGGTCGCCCAGCACCTTCATCGGATCGCCCCCCTTCGCCTTGCGGGGGATCGAGCCGGGCCCCTTCTTGCGCAGCGCCTCCATCTGGTCGATGTACGGCTTGGTCGGGAAGAGATCCCCCTTCTCCCAGGCGAGCACGGTCGACTGTTCTAGCTCGAGGGCGTTGGCCAGCTCCTTGGCGGTGCAACCGAGCTCTTTGCGAAGGGCCTTCAGGTCGTCGGGGCTCACGGGCGCGGATGCTAAGCTATCTGGCAGGGTCCCTCGAAAAACTGCGTTGTGCGGGCGCACGCGCTACGATCCTCCACGTGACGAAGACGCTGTGGGTTGCCTCCGCCGCATGGGCGCTCGCGCTCGCGGCCGGTTGCTCCTCCTCGTCCTCCAGCGAGCCGTCGACCGTGGACGCGTCGGCGGCCCGCCCCCCTCCGACCTCGGTGATCGACGGCGGCTCGCTCGGCGACGACACGGACGACGACGCCAGCGCGGCGCCCACCTTCTCCACCTCGCTGCGCTTCGCTCACCTGGCGCCCGGGCTCGGCTCGGTCGACTTCTGCTGGCGCGCTTCGACGACCGATCCCTTCCACGGCCCGCTCCTCGGTGGCGGCGCGACCACCAGCTTCGACGCCGGCCTCCCCGACGGGGACAGCGGCGCCAGCGACGCCAGCGCCACGCTCGACAGCGGCGAGCCCGCGGACGCTGCGGCCGGCCCCGGCGACTCCGGTGATGGGGGCAGCGAGTCCGCCGACGCCGGCCCCGGACCGCTCGGCTACCTGTCCATCTCGCCCACGCTGGAGCTCGTCTCGAGCGGCACGATCGACGTCATCGCCGTCGAGCCGGGCACGTCCTGCGCCGCGCCGCTGGTGCTCGCCCACGTCGCCTTGACCACGGCCGCGCGCACCACGCTCCTGCTGGCGGGCGGCGTTCAAGCGGATGCCTCCGGAGGCCTCGGCATCGTCGCACTGGGCGACGAGGTGACCGCCGCCGACGCCCGGCAGACGAGCGTGCGCGTGGTCAACGCCGCCCTCGTCCCGTCCGTCGGCAGCTTCACCGCGGCGTTCGAGCAGGGGGGCTACGACGTGGTGCTCGCCGATGTCGTGCCACCCGGCAACGCCGCCTCCCCCAGCATCAAGGACGCGGGCACACCGGCTGTCGACGCGCTCGGCTACACCACGGTCGTCCCCACGGCGTCCCCACCCGCGCTTCGCATCGTCTTCGACCAGGGCGACTCCGGCGTGAGCCCCACCTGGGCCTCGCACGCCGCGCCGCAGCCGCTCCAGGCGGGCGAGATCACCACCGCCTTCGTCGGCCACGACGACTACGGCTACCTGGTCCTGTGGTGCAGCGACGCGAGCGAAGCCAGCTCCGCCACTTGGTATGTCACTCGCTGAGGTCGTCGGCCTCAGGCGGTCTCGCCGGTGGAACCGCCGACGGTCATGCGGCCGACGCGGAAGGTGGGCGCCGCTGTCGAAGTCCGCAGATCGAGGTCGTTGCCGACCGCGTCGACGCGCTTCCACAGCTCGTCGATGTTGAGCGAGATGGTGACCTCGCTGACCGGGAAGGTCAGCTCGCCGTTCTCGATCCAGAAGCCGGCGGCGCCGCGGGAGAAGTCGCCCGTCACGGCGTTGAAGCCGAAGCCCATCATGTCGGTGACGTAGAGGCCGCGCGCGGTCCCCTTCACGATCGACTCGGCGCTGTCCTGGCCCGGCTGGAGGACGAAGTTCGACGTCGAGCAGCCGACGCCCGCGCCACCACCACGCGAGGCGCTGGCGGTGCTCTCACGACCGAGCTTGCGCGCCGAGTAGCTGTCGCAGAGAAACGTGCGGAGTACACCTTTCTCGACAACGACGTTCTGCCGGCTCGCGAGGCCTTCGCCATCGTAGGGTCGTGAGCCGGGCGCCCGCGGCAAGAGCGGATCGTCGACAACGGTGACGAGCCGCTTCGTAACGCGCTGAGCCCG
>JAMFST010000581.1 GCA_026225435.1 Labilithrix luteola | reverse complement strand
GCGCTCGATGGGCTGTTCGATCCCGCGGGACACCCGCAATGCCCCCAGGCCACCCAGCGTCAAGGACAGCACGACGCCCCCGCCGTAAGCGAACGCCGAAGCGAGCACCGCCTGCTTGCCAACCGAGGTGGGCACGCCGAGCGCCACCGACGGATCGAGCGGCAGCGTGGTCAGCGTCTGCGTCACCTGCGACCACACCAGGAGGGTCCGGTTCTCCGGGTCGAGCGCCATCCCGGTCGGGTCGTCGCCCACGAGGAAGCCTGCGCCCCAGGCCCCTTCGTCGAAGCAGCGGCGCTGCGGCCCGACGTCGATCTTGTACACCTGCCCCGGGCCGTCGCACGTGAGGTACAGCCAGTGGTTCGCCTGGTCGACCAGCGTCGCCTCCGGCAAGAGGCAGCCCAGGTTGCTCAGCCCCGCGGTCGCCTGACCGACCGACGTAACCGACCTCACTTTGGCGCTACTCACCACGACGCCATTGCGAAACACGCCTTCGCTGTCGTCGCGCACCGCGCCGCCGTTGCTCCACTCCTTCAGCGAGAACTGCTCCGCCGGCTTGTCCGCCGAGCCGTAGTACTGCGTCGGCGGAGCCTGCAGCGGATCGCTGATGGTCGCGATCACGCTGGGGAGTAAGAGCCGGTCCCCGGCGCGCGCCACCTGCGCCTGCACCACCGGCAGCAGGTCGGTGTCCGACCGGTACACGAAGTGCACCCCCTCCAGGTGGCGCCGATCGGTGCTCACCGTCTTCTCCGTGTGCCGGCTCGGAGGCAGCACCTTCGTCGTGCCGAGCGCCTGCGTCGTCACGCCCCCCTTGTCGAGATCGACCAGAGTGAGGTCCGAGGCCGCGTCGTGCGTCACGTAGGCCGTCTTGCCGTCGGCCGACAGCGCCAGCGATCGCGGACTGCGCGGCAGCTCCACGTCGAGCCGCGGGTTGAGCGTGCGCGCCTCGAAGGTCTGCAAGGCGTGCCCGTAGTCGCTGATGACCACCAGCGTGGCTCCGTCCGGCGTCAGCGACAGCGCCACCGGCTCCGCCTCGGTCGGCAGGCGCGCCGTCTCCTGCAGCGAGCGTCCGAGCGGGCTCACCTGCAGCACCGCCACCGCGCTCTCCTCCGGCAAGGTCACGAAGAGCCGGCCCGCGCCGTCGAGCACCATCGGCCCCGGCGCGCTCGCCAGCTTCCCGTCGAGGCGATCGGCGGCGGGATCTCCCAGGTGCTGCACGAGGCTCGGCGCGTCCACGGCGCGCACCATCTTCTTCTCCTTGTCGGCCACCAGCGCGAGGCGCGTCGCACCGAGCCGCGCCAGCACCACGGTCGATCCCTCATCGACCACGCTCGGCGCGACGAGCCCCTTCCCCTGCCAGCTGTCGGGTGAGGCCGCGCGGTACACGCGCAGACCGAGCACCCCGGTCGCGATCAGCACGCCCGTCACGAAGGCGAGGAACGTGGCCAGCGAGATCCGCTGGACGATCGAAGGCCGCCGGATCGAGCGCGTCGTGGCCATCTGCGGATGGAGCGCCTCGCGAATCTTGCGCGCGGTGACCTCGTGCACCCGCATGGTCAGCGGCGCGTACAGATCCACCAGCGGCAAGCGCGCTCCGCCCCGCCCCACCAGCTCCACCCGCTTGCCATTGATCGGCCCGGCCAGCCCCGAGGCGACGTCGACGAAGGCGGTGTCCGCCGCACCGACCTCGCTCACCCGCCGCCGCACGAACAGGCCGTACTCCTCGATCCGCAATCGCCCGCGCGCCGCGTCGATCGACACCCGCGTGCGCCGCCGCAGCATCCAGAGCGCGGCGCTCAGCAGACACCCGAGGAGCACGAGCGCGCTGCGCAGGTAGCTCCGCCCCATCACCGACACCGTGAGGTTGCGCGCCGGCCCGCTCGTGTCCGGCGAGTAGGCACACGCCTGGAGCATCGCCTCGGCTTCCGCGACCGGCAGCCCGTCGCCTTCGTACGCGCCGAAGGTCGCCAGCTGCGGTGTCGCCGGCGTCGCCGCAGGCGTGAAGAATGAAGGCATGCTCCGCGTGATCTTGCTCTTGCAGTCGCGCCCGGCGCCCGTCGCCTCCGCGCCGTTGATCCCGGGGACGCGCGTCTCCGTCGCCCAGACGACCGGCCGCGAGAACGGATTCTTCGCGTCGAGGACCCGCTCGAGGATCTCCGGCGTCTGGCGGCAGTCGACCGCACCGAGCACCGTCGACGTACCCGCGTCCATCGCGTAGCAGGACCGCTCCCCTTTCAACAGCCGGTAGGTGGAGCAGGTCACCGTCGATGGCACCCGCGCGTCGTGCAGCGCCCAGTACGCGAGGGGCACCCCGACGATCAGCGAGAGGAGGAGCGGCCAGAGCCCCGCGCAGGGAAAATACAGGAGGCGCAGCGGTGCCAGCGGCGCCGGAGGCGATGGATCGGGCGCGCGGTACGGCGAGACCGGGAATGCGGGACGGGCCATCGACGATCACCTCAGCAAGAGCCGCTCCGCAGTTGGACCGGGGCTTCTGTCGCGAATTCATCGCGCGGCGGCCTTCGCGCGCGGGGCGCCGAGGTGCGGCGGCCAACGCGCCGGCGGGACGAGACGGTCTACGTGGGGCAGGCCGGTTCGGTCGTGTCGATCGGCGAGCCGACCGCGTGCAGCCGGCTCGACCGTCTAGCTCCATGATCGAGGGGGCTCGGCGGCGAGGATGTCGGCCGGGTTGTTCATGAGCGCCTCGTCGAGCGCAGGAGCGCTTCGTAGCCGAAGACGCTCCGGTCGCTCCTGGACCTCGGCTTCGGGCATGTCGGACACGGCGGAAACATGAACCGGGCTCTGCTGAAGTTG
>JAMFST010000580.1 GCA_026225435.1 Labilithrix luteola | reverse complement strand
TGCTTGAGCGCCTCACGCTTGTACGCCCGACGCAGCTCTTCGGACGTGGAGGTGCGTTCGACACCGAGGACTTCGTAGTAGCAGCGCTTGCTGCTGGAGCTGTTGTTGCTCATCGATTGGGTGCGAGAGAAGAGCCGATTGTACGGGAGTCCGCCGCGAAGTTAAGCGCCTCGATCGGGGTGTCAACCACCCGTCGCGACGCTTACGTTCTCACCACCGCCGTCGCCACCATCACCGTGGCCGCGCGCCGCCAGCTCGCGCGAGAGCTGCTCGATGAGGACGGTCTGGCGGGCCAGCTCGGCGCGCGCCTCCTCGAGGAGGCCACCCGATTCGCGGTGGACCTTGTCCGCCTGCTGCTTGTCGGCGTGCTCCTGGGCAAGCGCCTGGCGAAGGGCGTCGAGCTCGAGGCGCAGCTTGAGGGTCTCGCCGCTCTCCTGCGCCACCTCGCCCGTGTAGTGGACGGTGGGCGCCTGGTCCATGGCGCGGGAGGCGCGCTCCTCGGCGGCGGCGACGGCGCTGGCGGTCAAGGTGACCTCGCGTTCGAGCTCCGAGATGCGCCAGGCGCGCGCCTCGAGCTCCCCTTCGCGACGGGCGATCTCCAGCGAAAGGTGCTCGAGCTGCGCGCGCAGACGAGCGGCGTCGCCTTCGCGATCGCTCGGAACCGGCGCGGCTTCACGCGCCACCGGCGCGCCGGCGTGCTCTTGCTCGCGCAGCTCCTCGACGGTCGCCACCAGCTCCTGCACGAGGCGCTCGCGCCGGCCGATCTCGCGATCGAGCGACTGGATGGTCTGCGCGCGCTCGCGCAGCGCGCCCTCGAGGGTCCCCAGCTCGTCGGCGTGGAGCTGGCTCGCGTGGGCGAGATCCGCCTCCAGCCGCGTGATGGCTGCCTCCGCCTGTTCGGCGCGCGCCGCCATGATGTTGAGCGCGTCGATCAGCACCGGATCGGTCGCCGGCACCGGCGCGGCCGCCTCGACGACCGCGGAGATCTCCTCGGCGCGCTCGAGGAACGCGGTGCGCAGCGCATCGAGCTCGTCGAGCACCACGCGCAGCTCCTCGGTGCGCACCAGGAGCACGTCCTCGGCCATCACCGCGCGGGTCTCGAGGGACCGGGCCGCAGCGTGCGTCTCGGCGAGCGAGGCTTCGAGCACGCGGAAGCGGGCGGCGGATCCTTCGTCGAGCGCCTGCTGCTGCTGGGCGACCGAGGCGGCCACGTCGTCTTCGCGGCTCTGGCTGGCGGTGCGCTCGTCCTCGAGCTGCCGCATCAGCGCACGACCGCGCTCCCGCTCGGCGACGAGCGCGCTCTCCAGGCGGGACAGCTCCTCGGCGAGGTGCTCGGTGCGCGCATGGTGCTCGTTGGCGCGAGCCTCGGCGGCGCGCGCCTCGCCTTGCAGGCGGGCCAGGGTGGCCTCGAGATCCTGCGTGCGCGCGTCGTCCTGGAGGGCGGCGCGCTGCGAGTGCCCCTTGGCCTCCTCGAGCTGCGATTGCAGCACGTCGGCGCGAAGGCGTGCCTCGGCGAGCGCGGCGACGTCGGCCCTCGCGAGCGCACCGGCGCTCGGGGAGGCGGCGACGAGGGTGTCGTCGCCCGGAAGCTGGATGACGGTGTACGCGTCGAGGCGCACGTCGCGCTGGGAAGCGAGCGCGAGGTAGATCTCGGGGAGCGCCGGCTCGCCCGATTCCTCGGCGGCGGCGGCGGCGAGCTGGGTGTCGACGGTGACCTCCGGCTCGCCCCCCTCGAGGCCGAGCTCCGCGACCACCACGCCGCGGAAGGGCAGCTGGGCGAGCATGCGGATGCTGGCGAACTGGAGGTTCACCAGGTCGTAGAGATCGGCGTAGGCGATGGCGCCGGTGCCGGTGCCGGTACCCGACGAGGCGCGGGCCTCCGGGTTGCGCGCACCGACCAGCAGCACCCCCTGGGCGCCGAGCACGCGGCGAAGGCGCGCAAGGAGCGCGGCGGGATCCGGGACCTGGCCGAGGTCGGGGACGAAGGCGAGATCGTAGGCGCCGTCGCGGACCTCGAAGTCCTCGCCGCGATCGAAGGCGGGGAGCGCGCGGATGACCGCGCCGCGTCCCACCGCGGCGGCCGCTGCGGAGGCGGCGCGTTGCGGATCGGCGTCGTAGGTGTGCACCGAGCGTGCGCCCAGCTCCGTGAAGCGAGCGGCGAGATCGTGCGAGGCGTCGGCCACCACCAGCAGGCGGCCACCCCGGGCAAGCGGTTCGGCGTAGGCGCACAGCGCGTGCGCGGGGGTGAGGCGCGTCCCTTGCTCTCTCATCAGGCGGCAGTCGTAGCCCGGGCGAGGCCGGAATTCATCGAAGAAGCAGGAAGGCGGGATCCACGGCCGGCCGGGACGGCGCCATCTGCTCGGGCGCCAGGCTCGGAGCGGCCGGGGACGGTTCGACAGAAATCGACCCGGCGCGGCGCTCCGGACCGGTCCAGAGGTTCGCTGGAGCGCGCCGGGCGCCCGTGGCGGCGGCATCGCGGCCGTGCTCGCGGGTGTCGGTCAAGGCCAGGGCGACCCGCTCGGCCAGCTTGCGCGCCAGGCGCAGCGAGGGCCAGCGGGGGGAGAGTCGGATCACCCGCTCGTCCGGCGTCAGCCCGGGGAGCGAGGCGGCCCAGGGGGCGAGCGCGGCGATCTTGACGGCGGCGGGGCTGGTCGCCTGGACCCGCACGAGCACCTCCGGACGCGGCGCGGCGCCGGGGGTGGTCACCAGGCCAAGCTCGACCCCGATGGCGCCGGGGATCTTGCGCTGCGGCTCGAGGCGCAGGCGGAGCTCCTCGTGTTGCGTGCGGCCGGCCGGGGTGCGCGCCCAGGGGACGACGCGGAGCTGGTGTGCGGCGGCGCGGCGCGAGAGCGCGCGGAAGGCGCGAGCCAGCGGGCGACGGCTGCGCGCGAAGGCGGTGGCGGCGATTCCCCCGCCGACGAGGAGCGGCACCAGCACCAGGAGATCGAGCGCGGCGATGGCCAGGGGGCGGGAGAGCGACGGCGCGCTCGCACCGGCGAGGGCCAGACCGAGGACGAGGAAGGCAGCGACGCCGGCGAGGAGACGACGGAGCTCGTCCCGGGTGCGCGCCGGGCGCGTGAAGGCCTCGCGCGGGGAGAGCGCGACCCACGATCCGGGGCCGCGGACGGACGCCGGCTGCGGCGACGGGGCGAGGGTGCAGAGCACGATGCACGCGGCCAGGGCGAGCGCGCCGGAGGTCATCGAGCCTGCAGCCTGAAGCGCCAGACCGAGACCGAGGGCCAC
>JAMFST010000579.1 GCA_026225435.1 Labilithrix luteola | reverse complement strand
TCGGCATCCCCATCTACGACGTCGACTCGCGCGTGGTCGACCCCATCACCTTGCAGGAGCTGCCGCCGGGCGAGACCGGCGAGATCGTGACCCACGGTCCGCAGGTCTTCAAGGGCTACTGGAACAAGCCGGAGGACACGGCGGCGGTGTTCGTCGAGATCGACGGCAAGCGCTTCCTCCGCACCGGCGATCTCGGGCGCACCGACGAGGAGGGCTACTTCTTCATGGTCGACCGCCTCAAGCGGATGATCAACGCCTCGGGGTACAAGATCTGGCCGGCGGAGATCGAGTCGACGATGTACACACATCCCGCAGTCAAGGAGGCCTGTGTCATCGGCACCCGCGACGACTACCGCGGCGAGACGGTCAAGGTGGTGATCGTGCTCAAGCCGGGCTTCCAGCAGACCAGCGCGCAGGAGATCCTCGACTGGTCGCGCGAGAACATGGCCGCCTACAAGGCGCCGCGGGTCGTCGAGTTCGTGGACGCGCTCCCCAAGTCCGGGTCGGGGAAGATCATGTGGCGCGAGCTGCAGGAGAAGGAGAGCGCGGCGAAGAGCTGAACTAGCCAGCTCGGAAATGAGCGGAGCCAGGGGGTAGACTTCGGCGCCATGTACCCCCACCTCGACGACAGCCTCCACTGGTCTCTCCCCGAGGTCCTCGCGCACCAGGGCCGCGCCCGCGCCGAGCAGACGTTCGTGTCGATGGTCGGGGGCGAGTCGCTCACCTACGGGCAGGCGCTGGCCGACGCGCAGAAGGTCGCCGGGCTCTTCGCCACGATGGGCGTGACGCCAGGGCAGCGGGTGGCCATCTTCCTGCCCAACTCGCTCGACTTCGTCCGCCTGTGGCTCGGGCTCGGCTTGCTCGGGGCCATCGCCGTGCCCATCAACAACGCGCTCACCGGCGACTTCCTCGCGCACCAGCTGCGCGCCGCGCATCCGGTCGCCATCGTCTGTCACCACGAGTGGCAGGCGACGATCGACGAGGTGAGCGCCTCCGTTTCCCCGGAGCTCCGCCTGCTGGTGAGCGGCGGCGCCGAGGCGAGCTTCGACGCCTGGCGCGGCGCGACCCCGTACGACGGGCCGCACCCCGGCTACCAGGAGATCGCCTGCATCATGTACACGTCGGGCACCACCGGCCCCTCCAAGGGGACGCTGATGCCGCACGCGCATTGCTACCTCTTCGCGCGCGGCATGATGGAGGCGACCAGGTTGACGGAGAAGGACACCTTCTACGTCACCATGCCGCTCTTCCACGCCAACGGCCTCTTGATGCAGGTCTACGGCACGTTGCTCGCCGGAGGGCGCGCGGTGCTTCGCGAGCGCTTCAGCGCCAGCGGGTGGATCCGCGACATCCGCGAGCACGGCTGCACCGTGACGAACCTCATCGGCGTCATGTCACACGCGCTCACCCAGCAAGCGCCGGCGCCCGGCGATCGCGAGCACGGTCTTCGCCTCATCTGCTCCGCGCCCAACCCTCCGCCGCACGAGGCCGCCTTCCGCGAGCGCTTCGGCGTGCGCGCCGTGATCGGCGGCTTCGGCATGACCGAGGTGAACATTCCCATCTACGGCCGCATCGAGGAGTCGCGCCCGGGCACCTGCGGCTTCGTCCTCGAGCGCTACTTCGAGATCGCCGTCGTCGATCCGGAGACCGACCAGGTGATGCCGCGCGGCGAGATCGGCGAGCTGGTCGTCCGCCCCAAGATCCCCTTCGCCTTCATGGCGGGCTACGACGGACTGCCGGACAAGACGGTGGAGACCTGGCGCAACTTCTGGTTCCACACCGGCGACGCCGCCACGATGGACGAGGGGGGCTGCGTGACCTTCCGCGATCGCATCAAGGACTGCATCCGCCGGCGCGGCGAGAACATCTCCTCGTTCGAGGTCGAGGCAGCGCTCGGCAAGCTCCCCGGCGTGGCCGAGGTGGCCGCGTTCGCCGTGCCCGCAGGCGGTGGTGAAGGGACCGAGGACGAGGTCATGCTGGCCATCGTCGCCCACCCCGGCGCCACGCTGGATCCCGCGGAGATCGCCGCCAAGGCCGACGCGGTGCTCCCGGCCTTCGCCTCGCCGCGCTTCGTCGAGATCGTCACCAGCTTGCCGAAGACGCCGACCGAGCGCGTGCAGAAGAACAAGCTCCGCCAGCGCGGCGTCACCGCGGCGACCTGGGACCGCAAGCGCTCCTAGCCCCTGGAGGCGGTCACGACGCGGCGGAGAGCTTCGGTCGCTCGTTGCGCAGGCGGCGCTCCTCGAGCATCGCCGCGATGGCGGTCTCGCGATGCGGGTAGAGCACGATTCCGGAGCTCGGCCCGCGGCCCTGCGGCGCGAAGAGCTCGCGCGCGGACTCGCTCGACCCGAGGCGCGCGCCGGAGAAGAGCGAACGCAGCTCCGGCGCGACCACGATGCCGTCGTACTCGACGATCAGATCCTGCACCTGGTCGAAGGTGCGCATCCGCGCGAGGAACTCCTTGGCGAGATGGCCGACGGACTCGGGCGTGGTGAGCGCGCCCCCCTCGAAGGTGACCCCCACGAAGTCGTGGCCGGCGTCGTACCAGACGCGAAGCTTCCAGACCTCCCGAGCAGGCATGTCGAGGGAGGACGGCCGCGCGGGGGGAAAGTTAAGGGAAACCTGCGAATGCCCTCAGCGGCGCACCGACGGTGCCAGACAGCCGCGCAACAGGGTGTCCGCAAGATGCGCGGCCCACGCGCGGTCCAGGCTCTGCCCCGTGAGCAGGCGGAAGTAGAGCGCGCCGACGGCGGCGTCGATCACGCGCGGCACGTCCAGGTCCGACCGCAGCTCACCGCTGTCCACGCCGGCGCGCAGGAGAGCCGCGGTCGACCTCCGCAGCGGCTCGGAGAACGCGTCGCGGAAGGCCCGGCGCGTCTCGTCGTCGCTCTGCGCCTGGGCGACGACGGAGGCCGCCACCTGCCCTGCCGGTCCACCGAGCGCGCGCGCCAGTGACTGCAGCAGCGTACGGAAGTCGTCGGCCGACGAGCCGCTGTCGGCGTAGGTGAGCTGCGGGCGGAAGCCCTCGAGGAAGCTCTCGATGGCGAGCGACCCCTTGCTCGGCCACCAGCG
This sequence comes from Labilithrix luteola, assembly GCA_026225435.1. Classification (GTDB taxonomy): domain Bacteria; phylum Myxococcota_A; class Polyangia; order Polyangiales; family Polyangiaceae; genus JAMFST01. The sequence continues at coordinate 536 of JAMFST010000579.1, read as the reverse complement.
GTAGATGGTCGTGCGCGCGACGCCGGAGCGGGTGGCCACGGCCTCGATGGAGAAGCCGGCGAGCCCCACCCCGACGAGGATGGCGTAGGCCGCATCGAGCACCGCCCGACGCGAATCGAGGCTCCGCGGGCGCCCCGCCGCTCGCCTTGCCTTTCGCGCGATCGCCATTACGCTACAGTGTGTATCGAATTCCAGCGGGAGACGGAAGATGCCGATGATCGAGACGAGCGCGGGCCCCGCCATCAACGTGGTGCGAGCCGGTCCACGCGGCGGTACACCGGTCGTGCTGCTGCACCCGGTCGGGCTGGATCTCACCTGGTGGGATCGGCAGTTCGACGACCTCGGCGGTGATCACGACGTCGTCGCCTTCGACATGCCGGGCCACGGGCGCTCCGGCAAGCTGGCGACGCTGCCCACCTTCGAGATCATGGCCAGCGTCCTCACCGCGGTCATCGAGCACCTCGACGCCGGTCCGGTACACCTCGTTGGCAGCTCGATCGGCGGGATGATCGCCCAGACGCTGGCGCTCGCCCGCC
>JAMFST010000578.1 GCA_026225435.1 Labilithrix luteola | reverse complement strand
GTTCGCCCGCAGCGACTGGTGCGCCGTCAGCCGCTCGGTGACGAGCAGATCGAGCTTCTCCACCTCGCCGGACAGCTCGCGCAGCTCGCGCTTGGTGTCGAGCATGTGGGCGACCACTTCCTCGCCGGTGCCGCCGGAGATGCGCCCATCCGGGTAGACCACCGTGCCGCCGAGGGTGACCAGCGGCGCGTCGACCCGGCCGCGCAGGCGCATGGCCGCTTCGACGTCGCGGACGACCAGCGCGTCTCCGACCAGCGAGCGCACCAGCGCCTCGTCCTCCGGCAGGTAGCGCAGCTCGTCGATGAGCCGCGCGACCACGCCGTAGTCCGCCAGCAGGCGCGCGCAGGCGCCGGCCACGAAGCGGATGTGACGAGGGACGATCGAGGCGCGCCCCTTCTTCCCCAGCTGCCCTTCGGCGAGCTTGTGGAGGAGCGCCACGCCGCGCTCCATGTCGTTGACGACCACGTCCTCGAGGCGGTGACCGAGCAGACCGGCGAGCGCCTGGGTGAGCTCCGGCGGCGCCTCGACCTTGTCGGCCACGAGCCCCTGCAGGCTCTCGTCCTTGGTCGCCAGCAGCGCCTTGGCCCCGCCGCCGACGCCTTCGAGCTTCGACTGCAGCTCGGTGAGGGCGTGGAACCGCGACCGCTTGCGCGACGCCTCGCTCTTCGCCTCGTCGAGGGCGCGCTCGCTGCCGACGACCTCTCCGCGGAGCACGGCGAGCGCCTGCTCGAGCCGCACCTTGTCTTCGGAGCTGGTGGTCTTGCCGCTCTTCAGGTCCTCGACCGATTGCTCCAGCTCGCGAGCGCGGGCGGCGTGCTCGATCTGCCCGCCTTCCAGCTCCTCGCGCTCGGCGCGCCACTTCTCCATGCGCGTCAGCATCTCGCTGCGGCGGCGGTCGAAGCCGGCGAGCTTCGCCTCGGCGCCGGCGATGGTCGACTGCGCATCGGCGTTCTTCTTGCGCAGCTCGCCCAGGACCGCGTCGGCCTTCTGCTGCTCCTCGGTGACCTCGGCGAGGCGCCCCTCGGCCTCGTCCATCTGCTCGGCCTGGCCGCGCTCTTCTTCCTCGAGCCCCTCGACCTCGACGGCGACCGACTCGCGCTCGACCGCGAGCTGCCCCTTCTTGTCGTCGATCTCGGCCAGCTCGGCGGTGGCCGCGGCCTCGCGGTTGCCGAGCACGGCGATCTTGTCCTCGCCACGGGCGATGGCGCCCTCCTCGGCCTTCACCGCGTTCTCCGCAGCGAAGTTGGCGTTGTGGGCCTGCTCCAGCTTCTCCTCGGCGCTCCCCACCTCGAGGCGCAGCGACTCCAGCTCCGCCTCGCGACCGGCGAGCAGGGTGCGCGCCTCCTCGGTCTCCTCGGCGAGCCGCGCGACCTCCTCGGCCTCGAGCTTCGTCCAGCCGACGATCTCCAGCCAGCGGTGGGACGCCTCGTACAATTGCAGGTCCTCCACCTCGGCGCGGTACGAGAGGAAGCGCTCGGCCTTGGCGGCCTGGCGCTTGAGCGAGCCGATGTTGCGCTCGATCTCGGCCACGATGTCGCCGACGCGCAGGAGATTCTGCGTCGTCAGGTCCATCTTCTGCTCGGCCTGCTTCTTCTTCGACTTGAACTTGGTGATGCCGGCGGCTTCCTCGATGATCACGCGGCGGTCTTCCGGCTTCGCGCTGACGATGAGGCCGATCTTCCCCTGCTCGACGATGGAGTAGGCCTTGGTGCCCACCCCGGTGCCGAGGAACAGATCGGTGATGTCCTTCAGACGCACCGGCGTCTTGTTGATCAGGTAGTCGCTGTCGCCGCTGCGCTCGAGGCGGCGGGTGACGGCGATCTCCGGGTAGTCCTTGTATTCGATGGGGACGTTCGTCGGATCGTCGTTCTCGAAGGTGAGCGTGACCTCGGCGAACTCGTTGGCCGCGCGCGACTCGGAGCCGTTGAAGATGACGTCCTGCATC
>JAMFST010000577.1 GCA_026225435.1 Labilithrix luteola | reverse complement strand
CGCCGGGCAGGGCGCCTGCGCGTAAGCCGGTCACGTCGTGGAGAGCGAGGGTGGCGGCGAGTGACGCCGCGAGGGCAAAGCGCGACACCGGCATGCGCGCGTACGCATTGGCCCGCCAGGGCAGCCGCGCTTCGAGCCGCACCGGACGCGGCGCCGTCACCCGGGTGAGGTTGGTCACCTGCAAGCTATCCGTGGTCGAGCGGAGATCGCCGCGAAGGAGCGTGTCGGTCCGGCATCCGTCGGTCGCGAGGCCGCGGGCCTGGAGAAATCCCTGGGGCACGCGCAGCGCGCGCCCGCCCTGCGCGCTCCGCTCCACGGGGCGCACGAGCGTCCCCCGCAGCTCCACCGGCCCGCGACCGAGCGGAGCGCGCCGCGTGAGGCGGAGGTACAGCTCGTCATCGAGGCAGGGCTGCCCGCGGTAGGCTTCCCAGAGCCGCACCGGGATGACCGCGTCGGGCGCGTCGTTGGGCACGAGCCCCACGCTCTCGACGTGCAGCAGCTCGCGCTCGGCGCTCTCCGGCAGCGTGAGTGTTCCGCAGGGGCCAAGAGCGCGGATCGGGCGCGGCACCGTCGCCGCTTAGAAGACGTTCACCGCCGGTGCGCAGCCGAGATGGATGCGCGCCTCCATCGCCTTCTCCGGCACCGTTCCTTCGAGACCCACCTGGATCTCGATCGCGCGCGTGGTCGCGGGAACGTCACGCGCTGCCGCGCGCAGCCCATGGATATCGAGGAAGGCGAACACCTCGGGGAAGCCAGACAGAGCACGCAGCGCCGTCGCCGAGGCGAACCGGTCCGTTGGACCGGGCACGAGCGAGAGCGGACCATCGAGCGCCTTCCAGGTGATCCGCGGCTCGCTCACCTCACGCACCGACAGCTCGTGTCCTCGCGCGTCGAGCGCGCGCAGGCGCAAGGGGGCGCGGGTCGTGACGAGGGCGTGGACGACGTCGAGGGCGTGAACCGGCTCCGCTGTCTCGACGAAGATGCGGAGCGTCTCTGGCAGCTCGATCTGCCGGCCCGGGTACGCTTCGAGGCGCAGGGTGAGCACCTGTCTCTCGTTCTCGCGCGGGCGGACGTCGGCGCGCGTGAGGTCGAGCGGCGACGCGAGCACCGACCAGGCCGTGCGGAACAGGCACGGGACGCCGTCGATCGCACGGCTCGGAAGGGACGTCCCCGCAGGCAGCTCCTGGGCGCTCTTCCAGCCCCGCCGTCCGTCCTGCACCTGCACGACGGTGGCGCTCGGCGTCGCACGCAGCGCCTCGGGGAGCGCACCGGCGATGAGCGCGTGCGAGATCTCCGGCAGATCGTCCTCGAGCTTCTCCGTCACCCGCGCGAAGGCGTAGGCGGCCGACTGGACGAGCCGGGTCATGCGCGGATCGCTGTCGCGCGACCAGAGAGAGGCGAGCTCCTCGCGATTGCCCGCGGCGCGCGCCAGCCGGCTCCAGAGGTAGTCCACCTCGCGCTCGAAGAGGGCGCGGATCATCGCGCCTCCCGGGAGGTGTCCGGCACGTAATAAAGGAACAGCTCGAGCTCCGCCGGCGCCTGCGGGACGTGCACCTGCAGCGAGCCCGACTTGATCACGTCGGCCCAGTAGGCTCCGCGGGTGTCGACACGAAAGACACAGTGCACCGCGCTGCTCGGCAGGTAGGGCGGCGGCTCGAACTCGAGACCGATGGGGACGCCTCGCACCGCGGCGTCCATGATCGTGGGGAGGGTGGAGGCGCTCGCGATCTTCGCGTGAGCCGGGAGGTGCGGAGCCGTCCACTGCTCGTGCACGCCTTTGCTGACGAGGTACACGCGCCGGCCGAGGGCCGTGGCGTCCTCGAGAGTCAGCGCATACGTGGAGGCATCCTTGCGGGTGAACGGCTGCACGCGGTGGGTGCTCCGCACGATCTCGGGGATGAGGGCCAGCAGGCGATCGATGAGCTCGCGAAACCCCGGCCCCGCGGCCTCGTGGACGTAGCTCGGTCGCGGTCCCGCCGAACGGTTCTCGAGCGCCTCCAGCGCACCGAGGATCCCGACGAGCAGATCGTGCATCTCCTCCGGCGGGAGCTTCGCCGGCACGTCACGTACCGCGAGGACCGCGAGCGCGCGATTGAGGATCGACAGGAGGAGAAGCTGCGGCGCACGGGCCGGGTCGAAGGCGCGAAGGTCGAGCGGACGCGCTCGCCGGTCGG
>JAMFST010000576.1 GCA_026225435.1 Labilithrix luteola | reverse complement strand
CTCGACCTCGACAGCATCGTCCCGCGCGCCACGGCCCGCCCGCGCTTTCCGTCCAACGCTCCGGCAGGCACGCCGGGGAGCGCCTCCGGGATCCCCGCGGCCCCGGCCGTGCCGTCGCTCACCTCGACGCCGCCCGTTCCACTGGCGCCGCCGGTGACCGCGGCCAGCGCGCCGTCCTCGAAGGCGACGACGTCGCCCCCTCCGCAGCCGTCCTTCGTGACGAGCGCGCCGGCCATTCCGGCCGCGTCGAGCGCGCCGCGTCCGCGCAACAGCTCGCGTCCGCCGATGTCCGCCGAGGACGTCGAGGTGCTGCGGCCGAGCAAGCCGCCGGTCGCCTCCACCGAGGACGACGACGAGAACACCGCGCTCTTCGGTCGCCTCTTCCGCGAGGAGGCCGGCGTCCCGTCGGTGACCCACACGTCCCCGACCTCGGCACCGCCGCCGATGGTCGTCGTCGACGACGAGCCGGAAGCTGCCGATGCCGGTGAAGCGCGCCCGCCGCTCCCGTCGACCGCCGAGACCCGTCCGCCGCCTCCGCCGGCTGCGGGCATGCTGGTCGAGCCTGCCGGGCTGGGCATCGGCGAGATCACCATCTCCGAAGGGGGCTCGACCGGCGACGATGACAGCCGCACCTTCACGCGCACCATCCCGAACCTGGGGAGCGCCCCGCCGCCGGCCCTCCACGCGTCGCCGCTGCGCGCGCACGATCCCGATGCCGTCACCGGGATGCTGGTCCTCGCCGACCTGCTGAAGAACGTCATCGAGCCGAGCGAGGAGGTCGAGACCCGCCTCCGCGTGGAGACCTCCAGTGAAGGCGCCGAGGGGAGCAGCGCCGGCGTGCAGGAGCGGATGGCGCGCCCTGCCCCGCTCTTCGACGACGAGGCCCCCGCGGCGACACTGCTCGACGAGCCGACCCGGGTGCGGATGATCGCCCGCGCTCGCCGCATCGAGGCCGAGGCGCGCACCCGCAAGGACACGCGCGAGATGGCCCGCGGCCTCCTCGTGGCGAGCGAGCTGTTCGCGATCTCCGGGCTGCACGACGATGCCACCGAGCGCGCCATCGAGGCGCGCCAGGTCGAGCCGTCGCTGGCCCTGGCGCACGTCCAGGCGCGCGCGCTGACGCTCGACTCGGCCGCCCTCGGAGCGAGCGCGAGCACCCACCTCGCGGCGCTCGACGCCGAGGCGCGCAACGTGACCACCCTGGCCGGCCAGGTGCATGCGCTCCTGCTCGGCGCGGACCTGGCGCGGGCCCAGGGGGACGAGGAAGAAGCGGCGCAGCGCTGGGAGCGGGCCACCCGCGTGATGCCGGTCGATCCGCGCGCGGCGATCGCCCGCGTGGCGCGCTCGCTCTCGCGCGGCGATCTGACGACGGCGACGACCGACGCCTCCCTCGAAGGGCTCCCCCCTGCCCTCGCCGCTGCGCTGCGGACGGCGCTGCGGCTGCGCGGGCGCGATCCCGGGTCGTCGGGCGAGATCCCGGCCAATGACTCGCTCCGGCGAGCGCGCGAGGCGTTCGAGAAGCGCGATCTGGACACGGCCGCGCGGCAGCTCGCCGAGGTGCGCAGCGTCCCCGAGCTGGCGACGGCCGCGACCTGGCTCTCCTCGATGGTGGGGGCGGTCCGTCCGGAGCTCCGCGCCGAGGCGACCCAGTGGCTGCGTCCGCTCGGCGATCGCCCGGACACCGAGACCACGGCGCGTCGCGCGCTGGCGGCACGCGCTCTCGAGCTGGGGGACAAGACCCTCGGCGACGCGCTCGTGGCCGAGCAGGATCCGTTCACCCCGGCCGAGCGCAGCCTCATCGCGCTGCTCCTCGGGCTGCCGGTGACCGACAACCGATCGCTCGATCTGGTGAGCGAGACGTCGCCAGCGCTCGGCGCCGCGCTCGCTGCGGTGAGCGTCGTCGGCAGTGACGAGGATCCGCTGGTGGCACGCAACGCCCGCGCTCGTCGTGCGGCGGGAAGCGCGGTCACGCGCAAGCTGGTGACCACCGGGCGGCTGCTCGCGGATCTCGGCGCCGCCGACGGCGACGATCCGCGCACCGCCACGCTGCAGACGGCCATCGACGATCTCGGGAGCGACGCGCCGGAGAGCCTGCGCGCCGTGGGGATCGAGCTCGCGGTGCGCGCCAAGCGCTACCCGCTGGTGTCCGACGCGCTCGCCACCTGGCTCGGCGGAAACGACGCCGGGGCGAGCCCGCGCGACCGCAACCTGGCCGCCGGCCTCGTCGCCGAGGTCGCCGGAGACGAGGCGCGCGCCATCGAGGGGTACCAGGGCGCTCACGCCGCCGATCGCGGCGACATGGCAGCGGTGCGCGCGCTGCTCACGCTCGACCGGCACGCCCCCAGCCAGGAGCTGCTCGGTGCCGTCGCCTCCGAGCGCATCGACGTCGCCGCCGCCGTGGCTCACCTCGAGTCAGCCACCCGCGCGCGTGGCGACGACGCCGCGCAGATCACCTCGCTCGAGCAGGCGCAGCGCGCCGCCCCCGCGCTCCCCGTGGCCGCGTTCTTCGGCGAGGCGATCGCCAAGCGCGCTGGTTATGTCGACGCGCTGGTCTCCTTCCGCAACGACCGGCGGACGCAGGCCACCGATCCCCTGGAGCTCGCGCTCCTCGACACCGCCGAGGCGCGCAGCTGGGAGCTCCCCGGTTACGACGCCGAGAGCACCGCCGAGCGGCTCGAAGACGCCCACGACGCCTTCCCCGAGGACGTCGCGCTGCACGAGCTCGCCGAGCGTCACTCGGCGCTCTCCCCGTCGGCCGGCGGGGGCGACAGCGACGTGCGCGCCACCACCGGCGCGGCCTGGTTCGAGAAGCGCGCGCAGGGGGCGACCGGAGATGCCAAGGTGACCTACCTCACCGAGGCCGCGCGTCTGCGCCGTCTCAGCGGCGATCGCGAGGCGGCTCTCGAGCTGACCCGCGCGGCCCGTCAGGCCGGCGGCGAAGGGCTGGCGCGGCTGGCGCTCGACCGCGCGGAGATCGAGAACGGCGAGAACCTCCGCGTGGCCACCGAGCTCGAAGGCCGGCTCGCTGCCAGCGAGGACGAGGCCGAGCGGCGCGATCTGCGTCGTCGCCTCGCCGCGCTTCCCGGGCAGGAGCCGGCGGCGCGGCTGCGTCGCTACCAGGCGCTCCTCGAGCTCGACGCGAACCACCTGCCGACCCTGCGCGCCCTCGAGCACGCGCTG
>JAMFST010000575.1 GCA_026225435.1 Labilithrix luteola | reverse complement strand
GAAGTCGCTCGGCCTGGGCGACGTCGAGGACTACCCCTTCCTCGATCCGCCGCAGTCGCGCGCCATCACCGAGGGGTACCGCGTGCTCGAGGAGCTCGGCGCCATCGACGATCGCCGCGAGCTCACCGTCATCGGCCGCCAGCTGGCGCGCTTCCCCGTCGATCCGCGCATCGGGCGGATGATCCTCGCCGGCGCCGAGCACCGCTGCCTGCGCGAAGTGCTCGTCGTCGCCGCCGCGCTCAACATCCAGGATCCGCGCGAGCGCCCGCGGGAGAAGCGGCAGAAGGCGGACGATCTGCACCGCCGCTTCGCCGACGAGCGCTCCGACTTCGTCAGCCTGGTGCGGCTGTGGGAGTTCGTGAAGGAGGCGGAGAAGAAGGGGACGGGAAACCTGCGCCGCACCTGCCAGGCGAGCTTCCTCTCGTTCCTCCGCGTGCGCGAGTGGGGGGAGATCCACCGCCAGCTGGAGGAGATCGTCCGCGAGCTCGGGCTCGATCAGAGCGCCACCGCGCGCGCCATCTTGCCGACGGCGAAGATGGACGACAACGCGCTCCACCGCGCGCTCTTGACCGGCCTGCTCTCCAAGGTGGGCACCTGGAACGCCGAGGCGAAGGTCTACCTCGGAGCGCGACAGACCCGCTTCGCGCTGCACCCCTCGTCGTCGCTGGCGAAGCGTCCGCCCGCCTGGATCATGGCCTTCGAGCTGGTGGAGACGACGCAGCTCTTCGCTCGCACCGCGGCGCGCATCGACCCGGAGTGGCTCCTCGAGGCGGCGCCGCACCTCTTGAAGCGGAGCTACTCCGATCCGCACTGGTCGGAGAAATCGGCGCGGGCGTCGGTGCGCGAGCACATCACCTTGCTCGGGTTGATGGTCGCCAAGGACCGGAGCACCGACTACGCGAAGGTCGAGCCGGCGGCCGCGCGGCGAATGTTCGTCGACCACGCCATGGTGCGCGGCGAGTACCGCTCGCGCGGGCACTTCCAGGCGAAGAACGCGCTGCTGCTCGAGAGCGTGGCGCGGCTGCGGGACAAGGCGCGGGTGAGCGACATGCTGGCCGACGACGAAGCCCTCTTCGACTTCTTCGACAAGAAGCTGCCGCCGGACGCCTTCAACGGCCAGCGCTTCGAGGTCTGGCGCGAGGAGGCAGAGAGGACCGATCCGTCGATCCTCCACCTGTCGATCAGTGACGTGCTCGTCGGCGACGATGCGCTCTCCGCCCAGGACTACCCCGACGTCCTCGAGCTCCACGGCGCCAAGGTGCCGGCGACTTACCGCTTCGACCCCGCGGCCGACGACGACGGCGTGACCTTGACCATCCCCTTCGTCCTCTTGCCGCAGCTCGACCCCGGCGAGCTCGAATGGACCGTCCCCGGCTGGCAGGCGGAGAAGATCGCCTCGCTGCTCCACGATCTGCCGAAGGCGACGCGCAAGGAGATCGGCGAGGTCGGGACGGTGAGCGACGTGGCGCGCGACCTGGCCAGGCGGCTGGTCCCCTTCACGAGCCCGATGACGCCAACGCTGGCGAGCGCGCTCTCCGAGCTGACCCGCAGCCGGGTGACAGCGGATCTCCTGCGCCCCGAGACGGTGCCGCCCTACCTGCGCTTCTACTACCGGGTGATCGGCGAAGGCGGGAAGGTCGTCGCCGAGGGGCGCGATCTCGCCGAGCTGCAAGCGCGCTTCGGCGCCCGGGCGCGCGACGCGCTCAAGACGGCGGCGCCGGTGCGCGCGGCGGAGAAGAGCTGGGAGCGTAGCGCTGTCACGCAATGGGACTTCGGGGCGCTGGCGCCTTTCGTGCTCCGCCGCGTCGCCGGTGCGGACGTGCGCGCTTATCCGGCCATCGTCGACAACGGCAAGTCGGTCGACCTGGCGCTGCTCGAATCCGCCGCCGCCGCCGAGTCGGCCTCGCGCAAGGGTATCCGCCGCCTGTTCATGATCGCCGCGCGCGGGAACCTCTCGTCGATCGCCCCGCGGCTCCCCAAGGCGCTCACTCGCCCGGACGGAGCGATGGCGACGCGGGCGCGTAACGATGTTTTTCAAGAGACGCTGCTCGGGAGGATCGTCGACGCCGCCTTCGGGCTCGAGGGGGACGCGCCGCTGCCGCGCACCAAGGACGCCTTCCACGCGCAGCTCGCCGCCGGACTGTCCAAGCTGGACGGGCTGTTTCGCGTCTTCACCTCGTCCCTCAGCATCGTCGCCCTGGAGCTCGACAAGACCGTCGAGGCGCTGCGCGACGCGGCGAAGCATCCGAGCGGGCGCGCCGCGGTGCTCGACCTGCAAGCCCAGGTCGAGGCGCTCGTTCCGGAGGATCTGCTGGCCACCATCTCGCTGGCCCGGCTCGATCACTTCCCGCGCTACCTGAGGGCGGCGCGCACGCGGCTCCAGCGCGCAGTTGTCGATCCGCGCAAGGATGCGGACAAGCTCGCGCCGGTGGCCGCGCTGGCGGCGAGCTTCGCCGAGAAGAAGAAGCGCGCCGTCGACCGCGCGGAGATCGAGGAGGTTCGCTGGCTCTTCGAGGAGCTGCGCGTCGCCGTGTTCGCACCGGAGCTGAAGACGCCGGTGGCCGTGTCGGGGAAGCGGATCGCCGACAGCATCGCCCAGCTGACGGTGAAGGCGCGATGAAGCCGGCGGGCACCACCTTCACCGCCACGGACGTCGACCTCACGCAGCGAAGGTTCTGGCTGAGCGTCGTGTCGACGCTGCTGATCCTGGTGGGTGGCGTGATGAACATGCTCGTCCGCCGGCACGGGGATCCGCTCGTCGGCATGATCGGCTCGCTGATCACCCTCGTCGGCGCGGGGCTGGCGGTGACCTGGCGGCTCTGGG
>JAMFST010000574.1 GCA_026225435.1 Labilithrix luteola | reverse complement strand
CGAACAAGAGCGGACGTACCCAGCGCAGCCCGCAAGGGGAGCTGCTCGCGCGCGCGCTGGTGAACCTCGGCTACAAGAGCACCGAGGCGGACCGCGCGGTGACGACGCTCGAGTCTCGCCTCGAGACCACGCCGCTGGCCGAGCTGGTGAAGGACTCGCTGGCGCTCCTCGCCAAGTGACATGCTAGATCCGGCCCCGATGGAAGACGTCCTCGCGTACATCGACGGCCATCGCGCGCGCTTCGTCGAAGAGCTGCGCGAGTGGGTGCGGATCCCCGCCATCTCCAGCGATCCTTCGCACCGGGCGGACGTCCTCAAGAACGCGCAGCACCTGATGGCGCAGCTCGAGGCCATCGGCATGGAGGACGTGCAGCTGTGGCCGACCGGACCCGGCGGCACGGGGCACCCCGCGGTCTTCGCCGAGCTGCGCTCCTCGCCGGATCGCCCGACGCTCCTGGTGTACGGCCATCACGACGTGCAGCCGGTCGATCCGCTCGAGGCGTGGGTCTCACCACCGTTTGATCCGGTGATCCGCGAAGGGCGCATGTGGGGGCGCGGCGTGGTGGACGACAAGGGGCAGGTCCACATCCACGTGAAGGCCATCGAGAGCTTCCTGCGCACGCGCGGCAAGCTGCCGGTGAACCTCAAGCTGATCGTGGAGGGGGAAGAGGAGATCGGCAGCGCCAACCTCGACGCGCTCCTGGCGGAGAAGTCGAAGGAGCTCGCCGCGGACTTCGTCTGCGTGAGCGACACGGCCATGTTCGGCCGCGGCATCCCTTCCCTCTGCGTCGGCCTCCGCGGGATGGCCTACCTCGAGGTGCACGTCACCGGGCCGAGCATCGATCTGCACTCCGGCAGCTTCGGCGGCGGGATCGCCAACCCGGTCAACGTGCTCGCGCGGCTCATCGCCAGGCTGCACGACGACGACGGGCGCGTGCAGGTCCCGGGCTTCTACGACAAGGTCGTGGCGCTGACGAAGGCCGAGCGCGAGGAGATCCACGGCCTCCCCTTCGACGAGCCGGCCTGGCTCGCGTCGACCGGCGCCCCCGCCGCCGCCGGCGAAAAGGGCTACACCACGCTCGAGCGCGTCTGGACGCGACCTGCGCTCGACTGCAACGGCATCGTCGGCGGCTTCCACGGCGACGGCTCGAAGACGATCATCCCCTCGAAGGCGAGCGCCAAGATCAGCTGCCGCCTGGTGCCCGATCAGGAGCCGGAGGAGATCGCGCAGCAGCTCGGCGCCTTCTTCCAGCGCCACGCGCCTCCCGGCGTGAAAGTGAAGGTCGACTACCTGCACGGTGGCCGCCCGTACCTCGCCCCCACCGATCACCCGGTGTTCGAGGTGGCCAAGCGCGCCTTCGCCAAGGCCTTCGGTCGGCCCACGGTCTTCATCCGCGAAGGGGGCTCGATCCCCTTCGTCCGCACCATCGCCGACCGCACCGGCAAGCCCTGCTTGCTCATGGGCTTCGGCCAGCCGGACGAGAACTCCCATGCCCCCAACGAGTGGCTCGATCTCGAGAATTATCACCTCGGGATCAAGAGCGCCGCGTACCTCTACGACGAGCTTTCCCGGATCTGACAGGACCGACGACATGAGTATCCGCCATGAGTGACGCGACCGCCTCGAGCACGACGACGAAGAAGAAGACCAGCGGCAAGAAAAGCGGCCCGAAGAGGGAGCGACGCGAGCGGCGGTTCGTCGCCAGCGGCGGCGTGGACGCGGGGATCGTCCGGCTGATGTTCGCCTTCGGGGCGATGCTCCTCGGCGCCGGCGCGTTCGGGCAGTTCATGCGCCCCAACCTCACCCAGGTCGACGCCGACGGCGCGACGCTCGCCGCCCTCCCTCCGCTGCCGTATGCCTACGGGCTGCTCGCCGCGGGCGCGCTGGTGACCGGCGTGGCCTTGTGGATCGGCTCGAGCGGCGGCGCGGCGATGCGCGTCGGCGACGGCGGTGTCGCGCTGGAAAAAGGCGAGATCGTCCGCATGGCCTGGAACGCCATCAAGGAGCTGACCTGGGATCGCGCCGCGCGCACCGTGCACCTGCTCGGCACCGACGAGATGGGGTCCGCGGTCGACTGGACCTTCGCCGAGAAGGAGTACGGCGACGGCGTCAGCTGGATCCTCAAGGAGGCGCGCACGCGCATCCCGCAGCTGGTCGATCTCGACCCCGAGACCGCCGACGAGGTCGACACCGTCTCGGCCGACGCCGGCGAGCTGCTCCACCTCGAGCCGCTGCAGGTCGTGGGGAAGCGCTGCGCCCAGTGCGACGGCGTGCTCGCCTACGAGCCGGAGGGGCGCGTCTGCCCGCAGTGCGAGCGCGTCTACCACAAGGCCCACGTGCCCGAGCACTGCGCCTGCGGCGCGAACATCGCCAACCTCCGCCCGCATAAATTGCTCGCGGGCTGACGGAGAGCTGTCATGGGGGAAGCCGGTCGAGACCTCCGAGACAGGCGCATCCTCGTGACCGGCGCGAGCCGCGGGAGCGGCTTGGATCACCGGCCAGCGCATCACGAGCGAAGGGGGCTTTCGCCGATGAGCCGTGAACGGTGAGGGGCCCGCCGGCGAAGACGCTACGCCAGCGCGTCGCGGTAGATCAGCGCGACCAGCAGCTCGCATTCGAGCGATCGAAGCGCCACCGAATCTCCGTCACGGAAGACGTGCCGCGACCACGATCCATCGCTCTCCCGCCGGACGACCTCGACTTCGCAGCGCTCCTGCGCGACGAAGACGACCTCCTCGACCGACGCGGTGCTCTGGTAGTGCGCCAGCTTGTCCCCGCGGTCGTAGGCATCCGTCGACGGGCTGGAGACCTCGAAGAGGACGCGCGGATTGGTGACCGTGTGCCCCTTCGCGTCCTCCGGATCGAGCTCCAGTCGGCCGCAGATGACGCTCACGTCGGGATAGGTCGCGAGCCCCGTCGCGCGCGCGCGGATTCGCAGATCCGAGGTGAAGGCCTGGCAAGGCTTGCCGCGGAGCAGCTCACTGAGGAGACCGAGCACGTTCGCCGCCAGTCGCGAGTGCGCGGGGCTTCCGCCCGACATCGCCCAGACCTGCCCGGAGAAGTACTCGTGCTTCACCACCGTGCTATCGGCTTCGAGCGCCAAGTAGTCGTGGAAGGTAAAGAGATGGTGTGCCGACTGCGTCATCGCTACCCCACTTCGACCCTGTTACGCCCTCGCGCCTTCGCCGCGTACATCGCCTTGTCGGCGCGGGCGAGGACTTCCTCGAAGTCGAACTTGTCGGCGGCGCTGATACTGGCGAGGCCGACCGAGGCGGTGACCGGGATGGTGTCGCCGGCGGGCAGCTTGTAGATCGCGTCGGCGAGGGCGCGGCGGATGCGCTCGGCGGCGATGCGCGCGCCGGTCTCCGCCGTCTGCGGCAGGGCGACGACGAACTCCTCGCCGCCCCAGCGCGCCACCAGATCGCTCTTGCGGGCGATGCCGCGCAGCACCCGCGCGACGCCTTGCAAGACCGCGTCGCCGGCGTCGTGCCCGCGCGTGTCGTTCACCTTCTTGAAGTGATCGACGTCGAGCAGGAGCATGCTCATGGGGAACATGTGGCGCGAGGCGCGCGAGCTCTCTCGCTCCATCGCCTCGAGGAAGGCGCGCCGGTTCATCAACCCGGTGAGCGTGTCGGTCGCCGCCGCCTTGCGCGTGAGGCTCATGAGCGCGACGATCCGCAGCGGACCGGCGATCTCGTTGGCCAGGAGGGTCATCAGCTTGCGGTCGTCGGACGACGCGCCGCGCTTGCCCGGGCCGAGGGCGATCTTCGCGGTGACCTCACCGCCGAACTTCACCGGGACGACCAGCGGCGCGCTCGTCGCGTCCCCCTCGAGCGCACGGGCGTCCTCGATGTGGACGACATCGGTGTCGGGCAGCGCTGCGATCGATTGGCGCGGATCCGGCCCGGCCGGCAGCACCGGCAGACCGAGCGCGATGCGCGCCTCGTGCTCGGCGGAGGCGCGGTTGGACGGCTGGGAGTGGACGAAGAGCCGCGGGTCGTCGTTGGCGGTGAGG
>JAMFST010000573.1 GCA_026225435.1 Labilithrix luteola | reverse complement strand
GATCTCTCGCTCATCACCACGCCCCCGGTCGATCGCCGCGCGGTCCGCACCGTGGTCACCCGGTTCGACGAGCAGGTCCTGAAGGAAGCGGTCGGTCGCGAGCTGTCGCGCGGTGGCCAGGTCTTCTACGTCTACAACCGCATCGAGGGGATCTACGAGAAGGCGCACAAGCTGCAGCAGCTCTTCCCCACCGCGCGCATCGCCATCGGCCACGGGCAGATGGTCAAGGGCGGGAAGGAAGACGGGCAGAACACCCTCGAGAAGACGATGCTCGACTTCGTCGAGGGGCGCTACGACATCCTCGTGGCCACGGCCATCGTCGAGAGCGGCCTCGACATTCCTCGCGCCAACACCATCATCATCGATCGCGCCGACCTCTTCGGTCTCGCACAATTGTACCAGCTGCGCGGGCGCGTCGGCCGCTCCAAGGAGCGCGCCTACTGCTACCTCATCGTCCCGCCCCCCAACGCGATGACCGACGAGTCGCGCGCGCGCATCGAGGCGCTCGAGCGGCACACCGAGCTGGGGAGCGGCTTCAAGATCGCCAGCCTCGACCTCGAGCTGCGCGGCGCCGGCGATCTCCTCGGCGGCGAGCAATCGGGCAACGTGGCCTCGGTCGGGTTCGATCTCTTCGTGCAGATGCTCGAGGAGGCGGTGCAGGAGCTGCGCGGCGAGACGGTGGTGCACGACGTCGATCCGGAGCTCTCCTTCGACGTGACGGCGCTGGTCCCGGAGGATTACGTGGGCGACACCGGCGTCCGCCTCTCGCTCTACAAGCGGCTGGCCAGCGCCATGGACGAGAACCACGTGGCGGAGATCGCCACGGAGATGGAGGACCGCTTCGGTCCGCCGCCGGAAGAGGCGCGCCGCCTGGTGCAGCTGATGGCGCTGAAGACCGAGCTTCGCCGGCTCAAGGTGCTCGGCTGCGAGGCCAACGCTCGCAGTGTAACTTTGCACCTGCGCGAGGACACGCCGCTCGACCCGAAGAAGATCCTCGAGCTGGTTCGCGCGCCGCGGAGCCCGTATCGTCTCACCCCGGACATGCGCCTCACCTGTCGCTTCGATCTGTTGCCGCGTGGCCAGGCGATCCCCCGGGATCAGAATGGCCTGACCAACGCCGAGGCGCTCCTCGCCGACCTGGCGCAGTGCCTCAAGCCCGAGATCTCCTGAGGTCTCGAGCGCAGCTCGAGCCGACCGTCCCGAAGGGACCCCCAACCGAGGACCTTGTGGCCACCATCATCTGCCCGCTCCCCGACCGCGACTTCGACGTCACCGAGGTCGCCGTCCCCTGGAAGATCCTCACCCGCGCGGGGCATTTCGTCGTCTTCGCCACCGAGGAGGGGCGGGTCGCGGCCGCCGATCCGAAGCTGCTCGAGGGGGTGCTCTTCGGCCAGCTCGGCGCCGAGCCCGAGGCGAAGCGCTTCTACCGCGAGATGATCGCCAGCGAGACGTTCACCTACCCGCGTCGCTGGCGCGATCTCGTCGCCGCCGACTACGACGCGCTCCTCTTGCCGGGAGGACACGCGCCGGGGATGCGGCAGTACCTCGGCAGCCCGG
>JAMFST010000572.1 GCA_026225435.1 Labilithrix luteola | reverse complement strand
TCCGCCTCATTCCCAGCGGGATCCTCCGCCTGAAGACGCAGTGCGTCCTGGCGCAGGGGATGGTCATCGACCCCGCGAGCCTGGTGAACGAGCTCGACGAGCTCACGCGCCGCGGCAAGACGCCGGAGGAGCGCCTGGTCGTCTCCGACCGCGCCTTCGCCATCCTCCCGCACCACCGTCTCATCGACGAGCTGCGCGAGCGCGGCAAGCACGCCATCGGCACCACCAAGCGCGGTGTCGGCCCCTGCTACGAGGACAAGGCGGCGCGGCGCGGGCTTCCGCTCGGCGCGCTGCGCGACCTGACCGTGGCGCGGGCCATGGTGAAGCGCGCGCTCGAGGCGTGGACGCCGGAGATCACCTCGCTGGGGGGCACCGTCCCGAGCGAGCAGTCGGTGATGGACGAGCTGGAGCCGCTGGCCAAGCGCATCCTGCCGCTGCTGCGCGACACGGGGAAGCTCGTGGCCGAGGCGGTGGAGAGCGGCAAGCGCGTGCTCCTCGAGGGCGCCCAGGGGACGCTGCTCGACCTCGATCACGGGACGTACCCGTTCGTGACCTCGTCGACCGCGACCGCAGGCGGCGCCTCGGTCGGTACCGGGCTCGGGCCGACGCGCATCGACAGCGTCGTCGGGCTGGTGAAGGCCTACACCACGCGGGTCGGCGGTGGGCCGTTCCCCACCGAGCTGAACGACGCCATCGGCGAGCAGCTGCGCCAGCGCGGCGCCGAGTTCGGATCGGTCACCGGTCGCCCGCGGCGCACCGGCTGGCTCGATCTGCCGGCGCTCCGCTACGCCGTGCGCGTGAACGGCCTCGACGGCCTCGCGCTCACCAAGATGGACGTGATGACCGGCCTCGACGATCTGTACGTCTGTACGGAATACAAGGTGACGTCGGTGACGACGGCAAGCGGCTCGCACACGACGCGCGACTTCCCCATCGACGAGCTGGAGCACGCCGAGCCGGTGTACACGCGGATCGACGGCTGGAAGGAAGAGCTCGGCGCGGCCAAGACGCTCGACGCGCTCCCGGCGGCGGCGCGGGCGTACATCGAGCTGGTGGAGAAGGAGGCCGGCTGCCCGGTCGTGCTCGTGAGCGTCGGCTACCGTCGCGACGAGACCATCACGCTGCGCGACCCGTTCCAGATCCCGCGCCGCGGGAGCGCCTCGGTCGAGCGCATTTCCTGAAGAAGCAGCTTACAGTGGAGGGGTGCGCTCTGGCCCCTTCCGCTTCTCGCTCGCGCTAGCTCTCGGCGCGGTGACGCTGGTGGCGAGCGCGCGGGCCGAGGAATCGCGCCCGGCGGATCTCGCGCCCGGCACGTGGTCCGGAGGGCGGCCGCCGGAGTGCAATCCGGACGGGCAGCGGAACGTGTGGGAGCGGTCGAAGGAGGTCTCGTCGGCCGACTATTGCCGTCGACTCGCCGAAGGGGCCGCGTTGCTCGCCGGGAGCGGATGGGTGACGACGCACCAGGCGGAGCAGGCACTGGCCGCAGGGGACGACGCGGAGAAGCTGGCACCGGGGCACGCGGCGCCGTCGGCCCTGCGCGCGCGGGCGCTCGTGGCGCTGCACAAGCCGAAGGAGGCGCAGGAGGCGCTCGCCCGGGCGCGGCAGCTCGATCCGCGCTCGCTCGAGGACGTCGCTTCGCTGCTCGCGGCGGCGCGGGCGCTGGCGCTCGACGGCAAGCGAGACGAGGCGCGCGTCGCCTACGCCGCGCTCTTGCCGCGGGCCTCGTCGCTCCCGCTGGCCGGGCGGGCGCCGGTGTTCTTCGAGGCGGGGCTGGCGTCGATGGCGCGCGGTCCGGCCGGGATCGACGAGGCGGTGGCGCGCTTTCGCGAGCTGCTGCGCGGCTCGCAGGAGGAGATGCAGACCACGGCGGTGGCGGCGCTGGCGCTGGCGCTCGATCGCCAGGCGGCGAGCGGCACCGGCGCCGAGGCGAGCGCGCTGCTGGCCGAGCGCGGCCGGTTCCCCCTCGAGTCGGTTGTTGACGACCGTGTGCGCGCCTCGGTGGGGGTCGGCGGTGCCCAGGCGGAGGTGCATGCGCTGCTCGCCGTGCTCGAGGATCCGACGCATCCCGATCGCGGCCGCGCGCGCTGGAAGGCGTACCTGACGGCGGCGCCGGCCTCGACGCCGCCGGAGTGGATCGCCCGCGCGCGCGAGCACCTCGGTGAGAAGCGCACCCCGCGGGGCGGACGATGAGTGCTCGAGTCTTCCGCACGAGCGCGCTCGGGCTCGCCGTCGCGCTGGCGACCGCGTCGGTCCGCGCGGACACTCCCGCCACCGTGTGGGAACGCGCACGCGATCCGCAGGTGGCGACGCGCGACGCCCTGCACGCCTACGTCGAGCAGGCGCTCACCACCTCGGCGGTCAGCTCGGTGCCGGTGCTTCGCTCGAGCGTCGTCTCCCATGCGCGCGATCTGCTGCTCGAAGCGCACGCCGAGACGAGCCCCGATGCGCGCCTGCGCTTCGACCTCGGCGAGGTCTACGAGAAGCTGCAGGAGCACGAGCGCGCGGTGACGGTGCTCTCCGCCGCGATCAAGGACCACCCCGATGCGCCGGGCGTCATCGACGCCATCGAGTCGCTCTCCTTCGCCTATGCGCGGCTCGATCGACCGAAGGAGGAGCGGGCGACGTACTTCGCCTACCTCGCGGCGGTGACCGACGAGCACGCGAAGGGGACCGCGGTGCTCAACCTGGCGGAGGCGGAGATGCGCCTCGGGAACCTGCCGGAGGCGATCGCGCGCTACCGCGAGTCGGTGGCGCTGGTCGCAGGCGGCGCAGGGCAGAGCACGCAGGAGACGACCTTGCTCGCGACCTGGGGGCTCGCCGTGGCGCTCGATCGCGCGGGAGATCCGCACGCCGCCGAGGAGGAAGCGCTCCTCGGCACGCAGCTCGATCCGGGCGAGCGCACCCTCGAGTACGGCGAGAACGTGTTCTTCGTGCCCGAGTACGAGCGCCACTGGTACCTCGCGCTGGCGCTGGCCGAGGAGGCGAAGCAGGCGATCGAGCCGCACTACGCGGCGCGCTACTGGGAAGCCTGCGAGAAGCGCTGGGCCGCGTACCTGAAGGAGGCGGCGCCGACCGAGCGCTGGATCCCGCTGGCCCGCCGGCATCTCGCCGAGACGCACGAGCGCGTGCTCGCCGCGAGAGCGGTGGTCGAAGGACCGCAGAAGAAGCCGGGCAAGCCAGGGAGAGGGGTCGACAAGCCCAAGACCCCGAAGCGCGGGCTGCCCGACCCGCTGCCGGATCCGACGCCGGACCCGGGCAGCAGCCCCTTCAGTCACTGAGTGTCACCCCGCCAGCGCGGCCCGCGTCTCTTCGAGGTTCGTCAACCCCTCGCGCGGCGCGTTCACCAGGCACGCGAGCGTGCCCATGTGCTTATTTTTGTACATCACGTCGTGCGCCTCGGCGATGTCGTCGTAGCTGTACGTCGCCGTGAGCACCGGCTTGATCTTCCCCTGGTGTACCAGCTCGTTTGCCCGGTGACACTCCTCGGCGTTGGCGAAGTGGCTACCGATGATCGACTTCTGGCGCATCCACAGGTGGCGCACGTCGAAGGTGAGATTGAACCCCGAGGTCGCGCCGCAGATGACGATGCGGCTCATGCGATTGGCGAGGAACACGCTGGTGGGGAAGGACTCCTGCCCGACGTGCTCGAAGACCACGTCCGGCCCCTTCTTCTCGCCGAGCAGCTCCCAGATCGCCTTGCCCATCTTCTTGGTGGCCGCGGCGCGCGCCTTCGCTTGCTCGTCGGTCTCGTTCGGCTGGAAGGCGAGCCCGGGGAAGTCGTTGCGATTGAGCGTGTGGTCGCAGCCGAAGCTCTTGGCCAGCGCCGCCTTGTCGGGTGACGAGACGATCCCGATCGAGGTCGCGCCGAGCAGCTTGGTGATCTGGCAGGCGAAGATCCCGAGCCCGCCGGACGCGCCCCAGATGAGCACCACCTCGCCAGGCCGCACGCGCGCGCGATCGACCAGCATGCGGTAGGCGGTGAAGTAGACGAGGCCGTAGCTGGCCGCGACCTCCCACGAAAGCGCCTTCGGCTTCTTCAGCAGCTGCTGCGCCTGCACCACGGTGAACTGGGCGAAGCTGCCGTACGGCGTCTCGTAGCCCCAGATCTTCTGGTCCTCGCACGCCATCGGGTCGAAGCCGTTGCAGGCGCCGCACTGGCCGCAGGTGACGTTGCAGTGGAGCACCACCTCGTCGCCGACCTTCCAGCGGGTGACGCCTTCGCCGAGCTTCCACACGATGCCCGACGCGTCCGAGCCGCCGATGTGGAAATCCTTCTTGGTGACGTCGAGGATGCTGACCGGCTTGCCCAGGCCCGCCCAGATGCCATTGTAGTTCACGCCGGCGGCCATCACGAGGACGAGCACCTCGCCGGGGCCGGGCTCGGGCGTCGCCATCGACTCCCGCTTGAAGGAGGTGAGCGGATCCCCGAAGCGCTCCTTGCGGATCACCCAGGCGTCCATCTCCGGCGGGACGACTCCAAGCTCGGGAACCTTGAGATGAGCGGTCATGTCGCGCGCATCATGGCGCGGAGTGTCAAAATGCGCGAGTGTTAGAATCCAAATATGAAGACGGAACGTCGCCCCTGGATCATGCGGACCTACTCGGGACACTCGACCCCGGCGGCGAGCAACGCGCTCTACCGGAAGAACCTCGAGAAGGGGCAGACCGGCCTGTCGGTGGCGTTCGACCTGCCGACCCAGACCGGCTACGACCCGGACCATCCGCTGGCGCGCGGCGAGGTGGGGAAGGTCGGCGTGCCGGTCGCGCACCTGGGGGACATGCGCGCGCTCTTCGCCGACATCCCGCTCGAGCGGATGAACACGTCGATGACCATCAACGCGACGGCGCCCTGGCTTTTTGCGCTGTATCTGGCGCTCGCCGAGGAGCGCGGGCTGGACGTGAAGAAGCTCGCGGGCACCACGCAGAACGACCTGGTGAAGGAGTACCTGTCGCGCGGGACGTACGTGTTCGCGCCGGAGCACTCGCTGCGCCTGACGAGCGACGTGGTCACCTTCGCGGTCGAGCACGTGCCCGAGTGGAATCCGACCAACGTGTGCAGCTACCACCTGCAGGAAGCCGGAGCGACGCCGGTGCAGGAGCTGGCCTACGCGCTGCTCACCGCGATGGGTGTGCTCGACCGCGTGCGTGACTCTGTCAAGAGTGCTGTTAATGCGGAAGTCGATCTTGGCAAAGTCGTCGGGCGCATATCCTTCTTCGTCAACGCCGGCGTCCGCTTCGTCGAGGAGATGTGCAAGATGCGCGCGTTCGGCCAGATGTGGGACCGGCTGACGCGCGAGCGCTACGGCGTCGAGGACGCCAAGCTGCGGCGCTTCCGTTACGGCGTGCAGGTCAACTCGCTGGGGCTGACGGCGGCGCAGCCGGAGAACAACGTCGTGTGCATCGTCCTCGAGATGCTCGCCGTGACCCTGAGCGAGAAGGCGCGCGCCCGCGCGGTGCAGCTGCCGGCGTGGAACGAGGCGCTCGGCTTGCCACGCCCCTGGGACCAGCAGTGGAGCCTGCGCGCGCAGCAGATCCTGGCCTTCGAGTCGGATCTGCTCGATTACCCCGATCTCTTCGACGGCTCCAAGGTGGTGGAGGCGAAGGTCGCGGAGCTGGAGCGCGGCGCCTGGGCCGAGATCGCCAGCATCCTCGAGATCGACGGGCACGACGGCGGGCCGCCGCACCCGGGGGCGATGCCGTCGGTGACCGCGCAGCTGGTGCGGGCGATCGCCAGCGGGAAGATCAAGGAGCGGCTGGTCACCTCGAACGCCGAGCGCTTCGCGCGCATCGAGGCGGGCGAGCAGGTGGTCGTCGGGGTGAACAAGTACAAGGAGACCGAGGCCTCGCCGCTGACCGAAGGGGGGAAGGAGTCGATCCTGAGCGTGAACCCCGACGTGGAGCGCGAGGCGATCGAGCGGCTGGCGGCCTTCCGCGCGACGCGCGACGAGGCGAAGGTGACCAGCGCCCTGGCCGAGCTGGCGCGGGTGGCCGCGTCGGGCGAGAACGTGATGCCGGTGTCGATCGTCTGCGCGCACGCCGGCGTCACCACCGGCGAGTGGGCCGGCACCTTGCGCAAGGTGTTCGGCGAGTGGCGCGCGCCGACCGGCGTGGTGTCGGCGTCGGCCGGCGGGTACGCGAGCGGCGACGTGAGCGACGGGAGCATCGCCGGGGACCTCCTCGCCACCTTGCGCGCC
>JAMFST010000571.1 GCA_026225435.1 Labilithrix luteola | reverse complement strand
TCCGCTCGTCGTCCTCGTTCCTCTCGTTCCCCTGGCGCTCGCCCTCACCGGCTGCGCCGCCCCGGGCCGCTCGGCGCCCCACGACGTGCTCCCGCTGCGCACCCTGCGCCTCTACGAGAGCGGCGTCTGCTACTTCGAGCGATCGGGCAACCTGTCCGGCACCTCGATGTCCCTTCCGGTCCCGGCCGGCCAGCTCGATGACGCCCTCAAGAGCCTCGTCGTCATCGGCCCCCACGGCGGAAGCCGCGTCGAGGCGGTCGAGTTCCCCAGCAGCGTCGGCCGCGCGATGGCCCGCGCGCTCGCCGGTCTCCCGCGCGACGCCGACGCCCCCGTCGCCTACCGCGATCTGCTCGGCAGCCTCCGCGGCGCGCGCGTCTCGGTCCGCACCCGCGCCCGCGGCGAGCTGGTCGGCCGCGTGATCGACGTGGTCCCGGCGCCCGCGGCCGAGACCCCCGAGCAGTCCGCCGGCAAGGCCGCGCCCCCCGCCGAGCCGGCGTTCACTCTGCTCCTCCTCGGCGACGCCGGTCAGCTCGATCGCATCCACTCCCCCGACGTCGAGACCGTCCGCGCGCTCGACCCCGCGTTCTCCACCCACCTCGACGCCGCGCTCGACGCGCTCGCCCCCCACGGCAGCCAGGACCGCGCGCTGGAAGTCTTCGCCCACGCCAGCGGCCCGGTGACGCTCGGCTACGTCGCCGAGACGCCGGTCTACCGCACGACCTACCGCCTGGTCTTCGCGGACGCGCCCGCCGACTCCACGCCCGCGGCCGGCCACGCCGTCCTCCAGGGCTGGGCGCTGGTCCACAACGACACGGAGGAGAACTGGAGCGGCGTGAAGGTCGATCTCGCCAACGGCCGCCCCGACTCCTTCCTCGTTCCCCTCGCGGCCCCCCGCTACGACCGCCGCACGCTCGTCGCCCCCGACCGCGCCCTGTCCACCGTCCCGCAGCTCCTCGACCACACCCCCGACAGCATCTGGGGCGACAACGTCGACGGCGAGAGCGGCGAGTTCTCCGGCTTCGGCAGCGGAGGCGGCGGCATCGGCTACGGCTCCGGCCACGGCAGCCTCTCCGGCTCGCACGTCGCCAAGGAGCCCCAGCTGCGCGGCGACGACGACCTCGCCGTGGGCAACCTCGCGGCGATCAACGACGCCACCGGCGTCGAGGCCGGCGCGCTCTTCGTCTACTCGGTCGCCCAGCCGCTCGATCTCCACGCCCGCTCGTCCGCGCTCGTCCCTTTCTTCCAGCGCACCCTCGCCGTCGACGAGATCACCTGGCTCGCCGATCTCGACGCCGCCCCCCGCGCGGCCGCCCACCTCGTCAACGACTCGTCCCAGACGATCCCCGCGGGCCCCATCTCGTTCTTCGCCCACGGCGGCTTCGCGGGCGAGGCCAGCCTCGCGCGTCTCAAGCCGGGGGAGCGCGCCTTCATCGACTACGGCGACGAGCTCGACGTGCTCGCCAAGCGCAAGGGGGCCACCAGCCACGACGAGCCGCAGCACCTCACCTACGAGGGGAGCCGCCTGGTGGAGCACTTCCTCCGCACCACCGAGTGGACCTACGGGCTCGAGAACCGCAGTGGGCGCCCCAAGACGCTCTACGTCGAGCTCCCCATCGTCACCAACGCACGCGTCGAGGGGGCCGACCGCCTCGAGTTCGACGCCGCGCGCGACAAGCCGGTGGCGATCTTCGCGCTCCCCCCCACCAAGCGGGCCGACCGGCCGGTGAAGGTGGTCGAGGGGCTCGTCGAGAGCTTCACCTTGGAGCAGCTCACCACCGCCAAGCTGCAGCCGCTCACCACCCAGCTCAAAGGCGACGACGCGCGCGCCGCCACGGACATCTTCCGTCGCGTGCAGGAGATGGAACAGACGCAGCAGAAGCAGACCGCCGCCCAGGAGGCGATCGACAGAGAAGCCCGCTACGGCGCTGATAATTACAAGCCTTTGCCCGCCGTTATGGCGGAGGGAAAAGGTGCGCATTTGATCGACGTCGACGGCAAGCGTTACATCGACATGATGAGCGCTTATTCCGCCAACAATCTCGGCCACCTGCATCCTCGCGTCGTCGACGCGCTGCAACGCCAGCTTG
>JAMFST010000570.1 GCA_026225435.1 Labilithrix luteola | reverse complement strand
GGTCGTCTGCCCGGTGACGAGCTTCGTGGAGGTCGAGTCGAGGAGTTTCTTCGGCGTCGTGTCGAAGGTGACGGCCGCCGGATCGAACCCGAGCGTGACCAGCTCGCTGATGGGCGAGAGGCTGAAGTTCCAGTATTGCCAGTCACCACCCGCCTCGACGGCCACCAGCGCCTTGCCCGACGGCGCGAAGGCCTGATCCTTCAACCCGTCGAAGTTCGGATCGAGGGGCGTCTTCTCCAGGTTGGTGTTGGCGATGACCGCACCGCTGGTCGAGTCGCACAGGTTCAGCGTGTTGCTCCCGGAGACGACGTACTTGCCGTCGGGCGACACGGCGAGGTTGCCGGAGAAGCGGTTGGAGACCTTGCGCACGGTGCCGCTCGGCAGGTCGAAGCTGGTCCAGGCGCGGTCGTCGTTGACGTCGACCGCGGTCTCGCCGCTGACGCCGGCCACCAGGGTGGTCCCGTCGGCGCTGACGGCATGGCAGCCGGTGCAGGTCTTCCCGTCGGGCGGCGTGATGGGCACTGGCGTGGCGCCCGCTCCCGGCGGGATGCGCGTCACGGCCGCCGCTCCGGTGTTGTTCGCGTCGTTCGGCGTGGTCCAGTAATAGATCGCGCCCGAGAGGCTCGCCGGCGCGATGGTCCAGGTGGCGGTCGCGCTCTTGTACGCCTTGTTCGTCTTGCTGTCGTAGCGCGACAGGGTGAACGACAGGGGATCGGTCGACGTCGCCGCCGCGTTCGACGCGGTGATGCGATCCCACGCGTCCTGCGGCAGGCGGATGTTTCCCGGCGTCGCGGCGAGCGAGTAGTAGCCGTCGAAGACGTAGTCCTTCTCGACGAAGTGCAGCCAGTACACGTCGCCCGCCTGGGGCGCGTTGAACATCACCGGCGGCGAGGTGATGCCCAGCGGGAAGACCGTCTGGTCGTACGGGTAGAGGAGCGGGGTGATGTTGCTCGTCGGATCGGTCGGCAGATCGATGACGCCGCCGTCCCCGACGGTGCTCATGGTCCCGGAGCCGCCGTCGGCGCTCGCGCTCGTGCCGCCGTTGAAGGCGGTGACCGACGGGCTGCCGGAGGTGATGCCGGTGCCGTAGCTGACCTCGTGCACGTCGACCGTGAGCGTGGCCGTGGCCTCCATCCCGGCGTAGATGGCGTGCAAGGTGCCGGTGCCGCCGTACAGGCCGAGCGCCGAGGGGGAGCTGACGACGACCGGATCGCCGTTCGTCGCCGCGCCGAGATCGGGGCGGTCGAAGGCCAGCGAGGCGGGGGTCACCGGCACCGTCCCGGCCGCGGTGGTGGCCATCAAGGTGAAGCTGGTGGTCGTCGTGCCGGAGCTCGACACCGTGACGGTCGCCGTCGGGGGGTTGAACACCAGCGCGCTGACCGAGCCGAGCGTGCCACCATCTCCCGTCAGCCCGAGTCCACCGCCACCGTCTCCGCCGTCGCCGCCGGTCAGCGTGCCGGGGCCGCCGTCCTTGCTCCCGTCGGGGAAGGTCGATGACGAGCTCGAACCACAGGCGACCGCGGCCGCCACCGCACAGAGAGCCACCAGGCCGGTGGTGAAATGAACATGTGTACGCCGCGCCATGTTTGACCTCGTACGAGTAAGGAGGATGTCGACCCCCTAAGGATGAGGTGAAAGGCGCGATGGAGCGCATGGAAAGCGCTCGGCTTTTCGAGAAACGTCGGGGCGTGTCGTTTCAGGTACGCACGATGGCCGGCTTGTTCATGATGATCGCGAGCTGCGTCAGCCGCTCGCCGCGGACGGTGAAGTAGAACGTGAGGACGAGGGGGCTCGGAAGCCCGGTCTTGTCGTAGATGCCGTCGATCTCGGCGTCGACGATGGCGTCGCCGTGGTGGACGCGCGCGCGGATCGGCCGGGCGGTGACCTTGTCCTGGGCCAGCTCGCGGACGAGGAAGGGGCGAATGGCGGCGACGCCGACGAACTCGCGCGAGAAGTCGTTGAGCAGCGCGTCATCGGTGAAGGTGGCGGCCATGGCGTCGACGTCGAAGCGGTTCATCGCCTCGACGAAGCGCTGGGCAGCGGACGGGAGAGAAGCGAGCGAGACGGTGTCGGCGTGGGGCGTTGTCACGCCCCGGAAGCTACGACTCGCTCCTGCCAGATTCTGTCAGGAGTCCGCGCCAGGCACGCAGATGAGCACCGCGTCGGCCGGGGTAGCGCGCGTCGGTCGTCTCCGCCGAGAGGATGCGGTCGGTGCGGAAGGTGCGGTAGGCGCGGCGCAGCTCGCAGTAGGCGACGAGCGCCCGCGCGAGATCCATGAAGCCGAGCGCGATGGGCCAGATGGTCCGCTCGGTGCGCTTGCCGTCGACCTCGTAGACGATGCGCAGCTTGGTCTGCGCGCGGATCGCCTCGCGCAGGGAAGGGAGCGAGACCGTGGTCGCCGGGTACTCGGGCGCGGGCGGACCGGGCAGGGCGATGGGATCCATCAGCGCCTCGCGCGCGGCGGGCGGCAGGACGGCGGTGATCTTCGCCAGCGCGTCGGCGGCGGCGCGGCGCAGCACCTCGTCCCCGCGCTGATCGACGTAGCGCAGGCCGAGGACGATCGCCTCCGCCTCGTCCTCGCTGAGCATCAGCGGTGGCAGGAAGAGCCCGGGGCGCAGGAGATAGCCGACGCCGGCCGCGCCGGTGATCGACGCCC
>JAMFST010000569.1 GCA_026225435.1 Labilithrix luteola | reverse complement strand
GGGCGATCTCGCGCACGCCGTGCACCCGGGTGACCGGGTCGCGGTAGAAGCGGCGGTAGTACTCGGCGTCGAAGGGCTCGTCGGGCGTGGCGGGCATGGCGCGGGAACGTAGGACGGGCGGCGAGCAGCGGGCGGAGATCTTTTGTTCCCGGTGACCGTCGGAAGGGCCATGCCCGTTCTCTCCCGAGGAAAGCTCGCCGCCACGCTGTCGCTGGGACTCGCCACTGCGGCGCTCACCGGCTGCTCCCACGGAGACGGTCCGGCCGTCGCTGCCCCGGCGAATCCGGGTGGGACCCCGGCGCCCGCGGCAGGACTGCCCGACCACGGCGACACCACGCTCACGTCCGACGGGACGTACGCCGCGCTGCGCGATCACGGGCCGGCCGCGCCCGGAGCCTCCTGGATCGGCGCCAAGGCGGTGCACGACGTGGTGCTCGCGAGCGAGGGCATGGCCGACGTCGGCGTGTGGGTCGACGCGCCCGGCATGCCGCGCAGCTCGCGGCGGGCATCTCGTCCCGGCGTCGACGTCGCCCTGGTGATCGACGTCTCCGGCTCCATGGCCGGCGCCAAGTTCGCCCACGCCAAGGAGGCCGCGCTCACGATCGTCAACGGGCTGGTCGATGGCGACATCGTGTCCATCGACAGCTTCGACGACCGCGCGCAGACCGTCTGCCCGCCGCTGGTGCTGGACGCGCGCTCGCGGCAGACGCTGCGCAAGGCGATCGACGGCATGCACCTGGGCGGCAACACCAACATGTTCGATGGCCTCGAGCTGGCCGAGATGCACGCCGCGCAGGCCCCTGCGACCCACGCCGTGCGCCGCGTGGTGATGCTCTCCGACGGGCGCGCCAACGTCGGCGCCAGCTCGCCCGAGCTGCTCGGAGAGATCGCTGGCCGAGGCCTGAACGCCCACACCCAGGTGACCTCGATCGGCCTCGGGCTCGACTACGACGAGCAAACGCTCGACGCGCTCGCGGTCAGCTCCGGTGGACGGATGTACCACGTGAACGAGGCCGACAGCATCGACCACACCCTGAGCGAGGAGCTCGGGATGCTCACCTCGGCGGTCGCCAGCGACGCCTACGTCGAGATCATCCCCGCTCCCGGCGTCCACGTGGAGCGCGTCTTCGGCGTCGGCGGCTGGCATGGCGAGGCGACCTTCTTCCACGGCGGTGGAACGGCCACCGGCAACGTGGCGCTGCGCATCCCGCTCGGCTCGCTCTTCGCGGGTCAGCACCGCGAGGCGCTGGTTCGCCTTCGCTTCGACGGCGACGGCGCGGCCTGGCGGAAGCAGGCGCGCGCGCTCGCCAGCGTCCAGCTCCACTTCCGAGATCTGAACGACGACGACGTCGACCGCGTGCAGGAGGCGGTCGCTCGCGTCCGCACCAGCGACGACGCCGGCGAGGTCGCCTCCAGCGTCGAGCCGCAAGCGCAGGCCATCGCCGCCACCGTGCTGGCCAGCGACGAGTCGCTCGCCGCCACCCGCGAGGCGCAGAGCGGCAACTTCGCCGAGGCCTCGAAGAAGCTCGCCGTCGTCGGCGCCGAGCTCCGTCACCGCGCCGCCTCGGCGCCCGCCGCCGCCAAGCCGCGCATGCTCAAGGAGGCCGACGCCCTCGACGATCAGTCCCGCTCGGCCGGCGCCGCCGCAGCCGCGACGCCCGCCGTCCGCCGCGAGACCGTCCTCAAGATGAACAGCGCCGGCATGAAGTCGTCCGGGTTCTGAAGAACCGCGTCTCTCAACGCTCCCACTTCGGCGACTGCTGCAGGAGCTTGGCGACGAGCGCGGTCCACCCCGTCTGGTGCGAGGCGCCCAGGCCGCGACCGTCCTCGCCGTGGAAGTACTCGTAGAAGTGCAGGTGGTTCTTGAAGTGCGGATCGTTCGCCCGCGCCATCCCCCGGTCGGCCGGGCGAACACCGTGCTCGTCGGGGACGAAGAGCCGGGTCAAGCGATGGGAGATCTCGCTCGCCACCTCCCACAGGTTCATCATCTTTCCCGAGCCGGTGGGGCACTCGACCTTGAGGTTGTCGCCGTAGAAGTGGTGGAACTTCTGCAGCGACTCGATGATGAGGAAGTTCACCGGGAACCACACCGGCCCGCGCCAGTTGGAGTTTCCGCCGAACAGGCCGGAGGACGACTCGCCCGGCTCGTAGTCGATACGGTGCGTCGACCCGCCCAGCTGCATCACGTAGGGGTGGTCGTGGTGCGCGCGCGAGAGCGAGCGGACGCCGTAGGGCGAGAGG
>JAMFST010000568.1 GCA_026225435.1 Labilithrix luteola | reverse complement strand
GACCAGCGCGCTCACCAGCGCCCACTGCTCGGGGCGGACCCGGTCGAAGCGCACGCGCAGCCGCACCGCGAGGATCACCAGCGGGACGACGTAGAAGAGCTCCTTGATGTTGGCGAGCGCGCCCAGCCCCACGAACAGCGCGGCGAGCGCCAGACGAGGGGTCGACGGCTGGGCGTCGACGGACGCGCCCGACGCCGGCGCGAGCTCCGTACATCCCAGCAAGACGTCGAGCGCGGCGAGCGTGAAGACCCACGGCAGCGTCTCGTACAGCTGGAGGTAGGAATAGAGGAGCGCGAAGCAGGGCGAGACGGCCATCCCCATCACCGCCCACCCCGCGAGCGTCTCGTTCGCCAGGCGCGCGACGACGCGGTAGCCGAGGACGAGCGCTAGCAGCCCCAGCGGAAGCAGCAGGAGCTTCCGCACGAGGAACACGCTGCCGTGCGTGAGCGGGTCGAGCAGACCGATCGGCATGGTGAAGAGCGCGGCGTACTGCGGCGCAGCCAGGATCGGATAGCTGCGCCCCCTGGAGCAGAAGGCCAGCGTCGGTCGATTGCCGGACAGGAGGAGATGACCCGAGCGCCCGGGATCCGCGCAGGACGGCTCGAAGATGATTCGCCCCTCCGGCGCCGGTGCCGTCGGCATCGGACGGACGACCTGCTGGGTCTGCAGGGTGACCGCGATCAACTCCTCGGACGTCGCCATCATCCGGTCCGACCCGGCCCACGCCAGGCCGACGAACAGGAGCATCGCCAGCAGGAGCGGCGCGTGTCTCCGCCAGGCATGCATCAGGAGAGATCCGGCGGAAGCTCGCCTCGCCAGACCGCGACGCCGCGTTCTTCGAGCGCCGCCTTCAGCGCCAGCGCCTGGTCCATCTGCCACGCCGGGCTCGCCGCTCGCGCATACTCCGGCGCGCGAAAATCGTCGCTCGCCCCTTCGAGCCCGTGCAGCACGTCGAGGCTGACCGAATCGACCGTCGAGGCGAGCGCATCGGCGAGCGCGCTGGTGGAGCCGGGAAGCATCGGCTGCACCACGGCGAGCGTCCTCGCCCCCGCCCGGCGGAGCGCACGCAGCAGCTCGAGCCGCTCCGCGGCGCTCGATCCGCGCGGCTCGAAGTGGCGCAGGACCGTCTCGTCGACGGTGGGCAGCGACACCCCGCCCCACGACCGCGGAATCGACGCGAGCAGCCCGGCGTCACGCGCGAGCAAGCTCGAACGCGTCAAGATCAGCGTCGGCGGCGGCTCCTTCGCATCGCGGATCACCTCCAGGCATTGCCGCGTGATCTGGTACTTCCGTTCGACCGCCTGGTACGGGTCGCTGACAATTGGACAGAACTTGATCGGGCGCAGCGGCCGTGACGGCTCGGCCAGCTCGCGCGCCAGGATCTCCGGGGCATTCACGCGAACGTCCACGTAAGAGCCCCACGGCACGACCGGCAGCCCCTCGAACGCGCGCGTGATCCCCACCCGCGATTGCGCGTAGCAAAAGCGGCAGCCGATCAGACAGCCGACGTACGGGCTGAGCGTCGAGTACTTGCGGACACCGGCACCGGCGCTCTCGAGAAGATGGGAGACCGTGACCTCACGGACACGTGATGCTCCCCCGCTCCGCTGCGCATCGGCGCGCGCGGCCTGCGCCATCTCCTCCAGCACCGCATCCTCGTTCGCCATCGCCAGGCGCGCGACCGCACGCGACAGCGCGAGCCCCACCTCGGGACGCACCGCATCATCACTCGAGCCCGCTCGGTAACCGAACATCAGCCGCCCCGATCGCGCGGCGCTCGGCCGCGAGGCGTCGGCCGGCGCCACCTCGATGTGCACCTCCACCCCGCCGCAATCGAAGGTGAGCCGGGGCCCGAGCTCGGTCGACGTCGCCACCAAGCGCGCACCCGGAACGACCTCGTCCCCGAGCCGCGCCGGGCTCACCAGCGCGAGGATCTTCTCGGCGACGTCCATGGGTCAGCCCGCAGTAAACCACGGACGAGCTGCATGCTACCGTCTGCGGTACGCATGCTCTCCGCGCTCGAACGGCTGAAGATCCGCCTCGCGGTCTCGCTCGGCTGGGCCGGCTCCACGGATCGCGTGAGCGAAGTGATTCGCGGCTTCCAGGCCACCGAGGCCGACGGCGTATGGCACCTCTATCGCGGCATGACGGCCATCGACGACCCGAAGGAGCGCGCCATCATCTTCGGTCACTGCCTCGAGGAGGAGTCGCACTCCGACGCCTTCGTCCGCGCGTACAGGAGCTACGGTGGCCGCGTCTTCAGCCCCTCGCACTTCGAACGCAAGGCGCTCTATCCGGACGGCACACCCATCTGGAAGACCTTCGCCTTCGTTCACGTCGGCGAGGTGGACGCCACCGAGCGCTTTCGTCTTCTGTCCCAGGAGCTCCCGCGCGGCGCGCTCAAGGAGTGCCTGCGCGGCGTGGTGAGCGACGAGGAGGGGCACGTCGATCTCACCTACGCGATGCTCAAGCGGCTCGGCGCCACCGACCGCGCCATCGGCCAGGAGGTGCGCTGGGTTCGCTTCCGTCGCTTTCGCGAGCACTGGATGCGCCTGGGAAAGCAGGTCATCGACGGCTTCGCCAACGTGCTCCTGAGCGTCGTGTACTTCGTCTTCGGGGTCTTCCTGTACGGCCCGGCGCGCCGCCGTTTGCGCGAGGGTTTCGTCCAGTACGACAACAATCGTCTGAAGCAACTGTGAAGGTACTCGGCGTCTCGTACGGCTATCACGACGCGTCGGCGTGCATCGTCGTCGACGGGCACGTCGTCGCCGCCGCGGCGGAAGAGCGCTTCACGCGGCAGAAGCACGACTCGCATTTTCCGGCGTTCGCCGTCGAGTTCTGCCTGAAGGAAGCGGGCCTCTCGCCCGCCGATCTCGATCAAGCGGTGTTCCACGAGGACCCGCACGCCAAGTTCTCCCGCGTTCTCTGCAGCTCGATGGCCGCATTTCCCCACTCGCGTCGCGAGTTCGTCGAGTCGATGAAGTCGTGGCTCGGTCGCAAGCTGTGGGCGGTCAACACCCTCTCGGCGCGGCTCGATCTTCCGCCGGAGAAGATCACCTATCTCGGTCATCACTTCAGTCACGCAGTCCAGGCCTTCATGGGCTCGGGCTTCGAGTCGTCCGCCATCTTGATCGTCGACGCCGTCGGCGACTGGTCCTGCTCCGCGCTGTACAGAGGCTCGTGGAAGGACGGCAAGCCGGAGGTCGAGCGGATCCTCGAGGTCGGCTTTCCCAACTCGCTCGGCCTGGTCTACTCGGCCGTCACCGCCTACCTGGGGTTCGCCCCCAACGACAGCGAAGGCACCACCATGGCGCTGGCGGCCTTCGGGATCCCGCGCTTCGCCGAGCAGATGCGCGCGGTGATCACCGAGGTCGACGGAGGCCTGTACGAGGTCGACCAGAGCTACTTCAACTTCACCCG
>JAMFST010000567.1 GCA_026225435.1 Labilithrix luteola | reverse complement strand
TCGCGGACGGACGGCGCACGCTCGCCGAAACCTTCTTTGTCTTCGAGGACTGACTACCAAAATCCCGGTACCGGGATTTTTCTACGCGTGTTTTCGCAGCGTCCCGTTCGAGCAGTTTGGAGGGTCGGAAGTTGAGCCGCTCGACTCCCCCGCGATCGCCGGGGGAGTGCGTGCCCTCGGCTTCCCGTGGTCGCGGTCGCGAGGGCGGTAGAGGCGCTATGTCATGGCGTCGACGCCGACGAGGCGCTCGTGGGGACGCGGGGCGCGAATACCCCGTCGTTCAACAGAAGCCTCAAATTGGTCCACGTCCGTTGACCGGTCGGCTGAACCACGGCCCCTTACGCTTTGCACTTCCTTCGCTCTCTACCAGTACCGGGGTCGAGGCTGGCACGCAGGGGGGCGACGTCGTAACCCACAAGACTAACCCAGCAACGGGCGCAGCTTCTCGAGCACCGGCCGGTCCGCCTCGGGAAACCGCTCGTCGATCAGCCCCGCGGCGTCCTCCCAGGCGAGCGCCGCCACGTCGAGGCACTGCGGCTCCGGTGAGCCAGGCAGGCGGGTGCACCTGTAGAAGAGCAGCAGCACCGAGCGCTCGCCGTGGCCGTCGCGCGGCGGGTAGCGGTGGAAGGTGACGTCGAGGATGTCGTCCACGCGGACTTCCACCCCGAGCTCCTCGCGCAGCTCGCGGACCACGGCGGCCGCCGGGTCCTCGCCGTCCTCGACCTTGCCGCCGGGCAGCTCCCACGCGCCGGCGAGGTGAGCCCCTTTTTTCCGCTGGCTCACGAGCACGCGGCCCCCCTCGATGAGCACCCCGGCCGCCACGATCACCGTCCGCACGCTCTGCGCCACGGGCTCCACCGTCGCATGAACTTGTGCCGGTGTGCGGCCGAACGCTTAGACTCCGCCCGCGATGGCCAGCTACTCGAGTTTTGACGGTCCGGGAGACGGCGACTTCAAGAAGGGGCGCTTCAAGCCGGCAGCGATCGGCGTGGGGGTGGTCCTGGTGCTCGTGGGTGGCGCCTTCACCATCTTCGCGGCCAAGGGGGAGTCCGCGCGGATGTCCGACCCGGAGATCCGCACCGAGGAGCGCAACATCATGCTCCTCCCCAAGCCCGAGCAGCTCCCCAAGTGGCGCGCCTGGGCGGCGCGCGACGACGTGCCCGTGCTCGAGCAGGATGCCTTCGTGAACCTCGCCTGGGCGCAGGATCCGGCCGCCATCCCGCTCATCATCAAGGGGCTCGCCTCGCCCGATCACCGCGTCCGCGGCACGGCGGCGACGGCGCTGCTCGAGTACAACCCGATCCCCGACGCGGCCAAGCTGCCGCTGCAGACGGCGCTCAAGGAAGGGACCGACGGCGATCGGCCGCAGATCTCCTGGGCGCTCGCCTCGCTGCACGACAGCGCCTCGTTCGATCCGGTGATGGAGCAGTACCGCGTGGGGAACCTCTCCGGCGTGCAGCGGCTCGACGGCAACCCCGCCTTCGACCCGACCGTGCTCGCGCAGATGGTGCCGCTCGAGAAGCTGGCCGCGCTCGCCGGCGACAAGAGCCCGAGCGTGCGCCAGCTGGTGGCGACGGCGCTCTCCGAGACCGGCGACGCGCGCTGGCTCGACACGCTGACCACGCTGGTGAAGGACCCGGACATCGAGGTGGCGCGTGAAGCGGCCGTCGGTCTCGGCAAGATCGGCAACGACAGCGCGATGACCCCGCTGCTCGACGCGCTCGGGCGGGCCAACGACGACTCGCGGCAGAAGTTCCTCGAAGCGCTGCGCGACGGCATCGGCACCCGCGGCCTGGTGCTGGCGCTGCAGACGGTGAAGAAGACCACGCACGAGATCGAGAAGACGCAGACCCGCGTGCTCTTCGAGATGATGAAGGACATGGAGGACCCGCGGGGCTCCGACGCGCTGGTCGGTTACCTGGCGACCAACCCGGCGCCGCAGTGGCGCTGGCAGGCGGCCATGCGGCTCGCCGAGGTGGGCGATCTGCGCGCGGTTCCGCACCTTGCCTGGCGCCTCACGCAGAACCCGCAGAAGCTGTACAACCAGGTCGACGATCCGGAGCTGCGCCGCAGCGACGAGGAGCGCACGGCGTCGGCGCGCATGCTGGCCGACCTCGCGCAGGAGCACCCCGAGGCGCACGCCGACATGCTGGCGAAGGCCGAGGAAGCGACCCTCGCCTGGGCGCACGAGTACCCGCAGCCGAGCGCGAATGCCTTGCGGTTCCTGGCGGCCGCCGAGTCGAAGAAGGCCATCCCGGATCTGAAGAAGTGGGCCGATCCGCAGGGGCCGCTGCCCAAGGTGGGCGACACGGGGAACTTCCCGCTCGACTGGGCCGAGGCGCACAGCGCGCTGCGCTACCTGGGCTGGGAGAAGGAGGGCTGGGACCTGCTGGTGCGGCAGCTGAGCCGCCGTCCGCCGTCGGTCGACATCTCCAACGACTCGCTCGCGCAGGGCGGCCTGGCCAACCTCGGCATGGTGCTGCGCGGCCTGTCCCGCGGCTCGGCCGACGGGTTCTCGCAGTGGGGCGATTCGAAGGCGTACCCGCTGCTGGTGAAGCAGATCGAAGATCCGAAGACCAACGAGGACGCGCGCGCCGCCGAGTGCGCGGCGGTCGCCTGGGTCGCCACGGTCGATCAGATGACCGAGGTGGCCAAGAAGGTCCAGACGGTCAAGAAGGACCAGCCGAACGGGGATCAGATCCGCGGCTGCTACCTGCAGACGCTCATCCAGCACCCGATGCCCGAGGCGAC
>JAMFST010000566.1 GCA_026225435.1 Labilithrix luteola | reverse complement strand
GGTGAAGGTCTTCACCCGCTCGGCCTTCTTGGCGAGCGAGTAAGCCAGCCAGAGAACGACCGAGAGCTTGGCCGTCTCGGCCGGCTGGATGTGCACTGGACCGATGGCCAGCCAGCGCGCCGCGCCGCCGGCCGAGTGACCGAAGCCGACGACGCAGGCGAGCAGGAGCAGGCCGGTCACGCCGAGGACCGGGTACGTCCACTTGTACAGGAAGTGGTAGTCGATGCGGCTCACGCCGAAGAGGGCGAGCAGCGCGGGGACGGCGTAGGCGGCCTGTCGCTTCAGGTAGAACTGCGGATCGTGGTTCTGCACCGTCGCCTGCACGGCCGACGCGCTGTAGACCATGACCACGCCGAAGCCGATGAGGGCGATGACGGTGGCGGCGAGGACGACGTCGACAGCGCCGGCGGCACGGAGCGGCTGCGGCTTGGCGTCGATGGGCGCGGGCGCGGTGACCGCCACGGCGACGGCGCGGCGCACGTTCATCGGCGCGAGCGAGGAGAGGTCGAGACCGGCGAGCTTCATGAGGCACCTCCCGAAGGGCCGCTCTCGAGGGCGCGGACCGCCCGGACGAAGGCGTCGCCGCGGTCCTTGTAGTCACGGAACATGTCGAAGCTCGAACAGGCGGGAGAGAGGAGGACGGCGTCGCCGGGTTGCGCGAGCCGGGCCGCTTCGCGGACCGCCTGGTCCATCGAGGACGCGCGTACGACCGGGACGACGTCGCCGACGGCAGCGGCGATGGCGTCGGCCGCCTCGCCGATGAGCACGGCGGCGCGGCCGCGGCGGGCGAGCGCGTCCACGAGCGGCTGGTAGCTGCCCCCCTTTTCCTTGCCGCCGGCGACCAGGACGCAGCGCGCCTCGTACAGACCGTCGAGCGCGGTGACCACGGCCCCCACGTTCGTCCCCTTGGAGTCGTCGTAGAAGCGGACGCCGGCGATCTCGGCCACCCGCTCGGTGCGGTGGGGGAGCGCGCGGAAGGTCTTCATGGCGCGGCGGATGGCGGCGGGGCTGGCCCCCATGGCGCGCGCCGCGCCGACGGTGGCGGCCAGGTTGGCGGCGTTGTGCCGGCCGGCGAGGAGCAGGTCGGACAGGAGGTAGATCTCGCCGTCGCGGCGATCGGTGAGCTTCTGATCGTCGAGATCGAGGTCGCCGCCCGGACCGAAGGTGACGATCTTCCCCTGCCCGCGCTTCGCCTCGGCGAGGCACACCGGATCGTTCACCGGCACGATGGCCACGTCCGCCTCGGTCTGCCGGAGGAACATGTTCCCCTTGGCGGCGGCGTAGCTGGCGAGGCTCTCGTAGCGATCGAGGTGATCCGGCGTGACGTTCAGGAGGATGGCGGCGCGCGGGTGAAAGGCGTCGACTCGCTCCATCTGGAAGCTCGACACCTCGAGGACCACGGCGTCGTACGCGGGCTGGTCGTCGACGTGGTTGGCGAGCGGCTCGCCCAGGTTGCCGCCGATGAAGACGCGTTTCTCGTCGGCCTCGAGGATGGCGCCGAGGAGCGAGGTGGTGGTGCTCTTGCCGTTGGTTCCGCCGACGGCCGCGTAGGGCGTCTCCTTCGGCAGGCAGGAGACGGCGAGCTCCACCTCGCCGATGACGGCGACGCCGCTGTCGATGGCCTCGTCGAGCTCCGCGCGCGGAGGCACGCCGGGCGAGACGACGATGAGGTCGACGCCGTGGTACTTCGCCTGCGCGATGGGGCGGAAGGTGACCCCGCGCTGCGCCAGCGCCCGGGCCGCGTCCGACAGCGAGGCGAGCGGAAGGTCGTCGCACGCGGTGACGATGGCGCCATGGTCGAGGGCGAGGTTGGCCGCCGCGACGCCGCTGGCGCCCATGCCGACGACCACCACCCTCTTCCCTTTCAGGTACGCGCCGTTGGCAGTCATCGCAGCTTCAAGCTCGAGAGAGTGACGAGGGCGAGCAAGATCGAGAGGATCCAGAAGCGGACGATGATCTTCGGCTCGGGCCAGCCTTTCTTCTCATAATGGTGATGGATGGGCGCCATCAAGAAAACGCGCTTTCCGAGGAGGCGGAACGAGGCCACCTGAGCGATGACGCTCACCGCCTCGACGAAGAAGATGCCGCCCAGGATGATCGAGAGCAGCTCGTTCTTGGTGAAGACGGCGCACATCCCCAGGCCGCCACCGAGCGCGAGCGAGCCCACGTCGCCCATGAACACCTGCGCTGGATAGGTGTTGTACCAGAGGAAGCCGAGCCCGGCGCCGACCACCGCGCCGCAATAAATGGACAATTCTCCCAGGCCGGCGATGGCGGGGATGTCGAGGTACTTCGCCACCACGAGCTTCTGGGCGACGTTGGCGATGCCGAGGGTCGCGCCGGCGAGGTACGACCAGATGAGATAGGTGCCGGCGTTGAAGATGACCGGGCCGATGGCCAGGCCGTCGAGCCCGTCGGTGAGGTTGACCGCGTTGCTCATCGCCACGACCGTGACGACGGCGAAGGGGATGTACACCCACAGGGGGAGCACCACCGGGTGCTTGGCGAAGGCGACGAAGGGGAGCGCGAGGTGGGTGCGGATCTCCCACCAGTCGGCCGGAACCTGGCTCTCGACGCAGAAGGCGTAGGTGAGGATGGCGCCGGCGATGACGAACTGGCCGAGCAGCTTGTAGCGACCGGGCACGCCCTTGGAGTTGCGCGCCTTGATCTTGAGGTAGTCGTCGAGGAAGCCGATGACGCCGTAGCCGACGGTGACCGCGGTGGTGCCCCAGACGAAGACGTTCGACAGATCGCACCACAGCGCCGTCGGCACGAGGACCGACAGGAGGATCATCGCGCCGCCCATCGTCGGGGTGCCGGCCTTGATCTTGTGGGTCTCGGGGCCGTCCTCGCGGACGATCTGGCCGATCTGCTTCTTCTGCAGCTCGCGGATGAACCAGGGCGAGAGGAAGAAGGAGATGAGCATCGCCGTGATGGTGGCGGCGATGATGCGGAAGGGGACGTAGCGGACGACGTTGAGGAAGCCGAGGAATTCGAACCGGCGCAGAGGGTACAGCAGCTCGTAGATCACGGGGCCACCTCGAGGGCGCAGACGACGCGATCGGTCGCGGCGCCGCGCGATCCCTTCACCAGGACGAGATCGCCCGCGTGGATCCGCGGGACGACCAGGGCCGCGGCCTCGTCGGCGTCGCCGGCGGCGAGCGTCTCGACTCCCCTCGCCTGCGCTCGTTCGAGCGCGTGGCGGGTGTCGCCGCCCGTGGCGGCGCCGACGCAGACGAGGAGCGAGACGGCGGCGTCGGCCACCAGATCGCCCACCCTGGCGTGCTCGCGCGCCGAGCGTTCGCCGAGCTCGCGCATCTCGCCGAGGACCACGACCGAGCGGCGCGTCTCGCGGGTCGCCACCTCCTGCAGGGCGTGCAGGGCGTTGGCCACGCTCGCGGGGTTGGCGTTGTAGCTGTCGTCGAAGAGGAGCGCGCCACTCGCCAGGCGGACCACGCGCATGCGGCCATCGGGCGGCTCGAGGGCATCGAGCGCGACCTGCGCCGCCTCGGGGTCGAGCGCCTGGCCGGAGAGCGCCTCGGCCGAGGCCCAGGCTGCGACGAGATCGATCGCGGCGGCCGCTCCGGGGATCGACAGCTCCACGGTGCGCGGGCCCGACGGGGTGGTGAAGCCGATCTGCGAGCCGAGCTTGCCGCCGCTGCGGGCCGCGCGCTCGACCAGCCCGTACGTGACGCCCGCGCTCGACTCCGCCGCGACGCCGAAGGTGACGGCGCGCTGGGCGCGGCTGCGGGCGAGCTGCCCCATGACCGCGGCGTCGTCGGCGTTGGCCACGGCGACTCCGGACGGAGCGAGCGCGGCGAAGAGCGCCCCCTTCTCCCGCGCGACGTCGGCGCGGGTTCCGCCGACACCGCCGGCGTGCGCCAGGGTCGCGTTGAGCACCAGGGCGACGTCCGGTTCGGTGAAGCCGGCGATGCGGTCGATCTCGCCGGGCTCGCTCATCCCGGCCTCGATGACGCAGTAACGCGTGGACGGGGTCACCCCGAAGGCGACCGCCGGCGCTCCGATGCGGTTGTTCAAATTCCCGAAGGTCGCATGAACGGGGGCGAGCGTGGAAAGAAGCGCGGCGGCGAGCTCCTTGGTGGTCGTCTTTCCCGCGCTGCCGGTGAGGGCGAGCAGGCGGCCGCCGGTGCGACGGAAGGCGCGGAGGTGCGCCCGGGCGAGGTCACCCCAGGCGACGAGCGTGTCGTCCACCTCGACCACGTCGACCCCGGCGAGGCGCGCTCGCCCTTCGGCGCGACCGCGCTCGCAGACGATCAGCGCGACGCCGGCATCCGCCGCGCCGTCGAGGAAGTCGTGCCCGTCGAAGCGCGCGCCGCGGAGCGCGACGAAGGCGGCACCGGCGCGAAGGGCGCGGCTGTCGGAGACGATGCCGACGGCCGTGCGCGCCTCGTCGGCGCCGTGCGCCAGGTGCACCACGCGACCACCGGTGGCGGCGGCAGCGGTCCAGGCGTCGAGGCGTGCGTCGTTCGGCG
>JAMFST010000565.1 GCA_026225435.1 Labilithrix luteola | reverse complement strand
GCCCGCGAAGCTGCTCGTGCTCGGCGATGCGCGGCGCCAGGTACCCGCCCTGGCTGTGCCCGAGAACGTACACGCGGCCCGGATCGATCTCGTCTTGCTTGCGCAGGAGGGCGAGCGCTTCGTGCACCGCGTCCTCCACCTCGTCCTTCTGGGTGGCGATCCCCGCGGGCGCGACCTTCGACCGCTTGGCGTAGCGAAGCACCGCGACCCCACGACTGGCGAGGCCCCAGGCCAGATCCTTGAACGGCCGCACGCCGGCGACCGACTCGTCTTCGTCCTGTGGCCCCGAGCCGTGAACGAGCACCACTGCCGGTACCCGAGCCGCGGGCGTGGCCGAGACGGGGAGAGTCAGCGTCCCCGGTAGCGCCGGCGACGTCCCTACCTGGAGCTCGCGTTCGCGGAACGCCGCGGGATGGGCATAGGCGGGCGGCTCCCACGGCGTGTCCGTGTCCGCCGGCTGCACGAAGAAGCCGTTGACCTTCTCGTCGGCTCCGTACGAGACCCGGAACGCGAGGCGCGCGCGCTCGAACTTCGCCGTGACGACGACCACGTGGACGGTACGGTCGCCGTGGGGCTCGTCGTGGCTGGCGACGTTCTCGACCGCCAGGTACTTCCCGGCGCCAGCTTCGATCTGCTTCCACGTGGCGGCGAGCTGCTCCGGCGAGATGGCCGCCTTCATCGTCGGATCGAAGTCCCTCGTGGCGCTGTCGAAGCGCCCCGCGACGGCGTCGGCGACGAGCGTGCGCGCGCGCTCTTCATGCGAGGCGGGCTCTGGAGGCGAGGAAGGAGCGGGAAGCACGTTGGTCGACATGGGCGGGGGGCTCGGCGAAGGCGAAGGCGCTGAGGTGGACGTACACGCGGCGAGTGCGAGACAGAGCAGCGGCACGAGGAACCGACTTCGCTTCATGGAACGGTGGGCTTACTCTGATTGGACCGATGACCGAGCGCCGAACGACGTCGATGATGCCGCTGCCGGGGCTGGACGACGTGGAAGGGGCGCGCGTCCCGGCCGATCTTCCGCCCATCGTCGACGCGCACGTTCACCTGTTTCCCGACCGCGTGTTCGACGCCATCTGGCGCTGGTTCGGGCAGTATGGCTGGCCGATCCGCTACCAGCTGTACACCGACCAGGTGCTCGAGTTCTTCGCCGCGCGCGGCGTCGATCGGGTGGTCGCGCTGCACTACTCGCACAAGCCGGGCATGTCGCGCGCGCTCAACGAGTACATGATCGAGGTGTGCCGCCGGCACGCGATGGTCACCGGGCTGGCGACGGTGCTGCCGGGCGAAGAGGGCGCCGAGCAGATCTTGACCGACGCCTTCGCCGCCGGGTTGCACGGGGTGAAGCTGCATTGCCACGTGCAGTGCATGGCGCCGGACGACCGGCGCATCGCGCCCTTGTACGAGCTGTGCGCGCGGGCCGACAAGCCGATCGTCATCCACGCGGGGCGCGAGCCGGCGAGCGACGCCTACGGCTGCGACGTGCGCTCCATGTGCGGAGCCGACGGCGTGGAGAACGTGCTCAAGGCGTTCCCCACGCTGCGCCTGTGCATCCCGCACCTCGGCGCGGACGAGTACGAGGAGTACGCCAAGCTCCTCGAGCGCTACGACAACCTGTGGCTCGACACGACGGTCGCTCTCGCCGAGTACCTGCCGTTGCCGACACCGCGCTTCTTCGTCGCGCGGCCGGACCGCATCCTCTACGGCAGCGACTTC
>JAMFST010000564.1 GCA_026225435.1 Labilithrix luteola | reverse complement strand
AGCGCCTGCTGCGTGCGCTGCTCCAGCTCGTGGACCTCGCTGACCCCCTTGAAGTTGCCGGAGTCGATGATGGCGACGGAGCAGAAGACCACCCCCTTGAAGTGACCGGGGAACATGCGCAGCAGCGTCATCAGCGCGTGCCGCCCGAGGCCGCCGTAGCCGCCGACGAAGAGCAGCGCGATGGGCTTCTTGGCGTCGATGGTGGCCATCTGCGGGCTCGACGCCTCGCGCGGCTCGTCTCCGCGGTACATCGCCTCGAGCTTCGGGTCCTCCAGCGGATCGGGCAGCTCCACGTCGAGCCGGCGGATGGCGCCGACCACCTTGCCGTAGTGCTTCTTGATGTACATGCAGACGAGGACGAGGATCCCGGTGATCACCAGGGTGAGCCAGCCGCCGTCGGCGAACTTCTCGAAGCAGGTGACGATGAGGATGGTCACGCACAGCACGAGGCCGATCAGGTGGATCGGAAGGTGGCGGTACCAGTCCTTGTGCTCCTTGCGCCCGCTGATCCAGAACCGGCTCATGCCGAGGTTGGAGAGCGAGAACGTGAGGAACACGTTGATCGAGTACATGACGACGAGCTTCGACACGTCGCCGTGGGTGTAGAGGAGCGCGGCGATGCTGGTGGCGCTCATGAGGAGCACGCCGTTCTGCATGCTGAGGCGCTCGGAGAGCGCGGCGAAGCGGTGCGGTAGCCAGGAGTCGACGGCCATGTTGGCCATGACGCGCGGACCGTCGACGAAGCCGGCCTGCGCGGCGATGAAGAGAAGGCAGGCCTCGCTGATCAGGCCGACCCACTTGAACCAGTTGCCGGTCGGCAGGCCGCCGAGGTGCCACCCGCCCGCGACGCGGTCGAAGAGGACGGCGTTCATCGTCTGCCCCTCCTCGGGAACGGCGTGCGTGAGGAGATACGACAGGAGGATGCCGCCGGCGGTGATGGCCAGCGACGTCGCCATGAGGACCATGGTGCGCTTGGCGGTGCGCACCTTGGGCTCGCGCATGATCGAGACGCCGTTGGAGACGGCCTCGATGCCGGTATAGGTACCGCCGCCGAGCGAGTAGGCGCGGACGAAGAGCGCCAGG
This sequence comes from Labilithrix luteola, assembly GCA_026225435.1. Taxonomy (GTDB): domain Bacteria; phylum Myxococcota_A; class Polyangia; order Polyangiales; family Polyangiaceae; genus JAMFST01. The sequence goes on along the minus strand of JAMFST010000564.1, from coordinate 15,246 downwards.
GTCCCCGCGGCGCCGAGCGAGGTGACGGTGCTCTTGTAGTTGAGCGTGGTGGCCGAGGCGACGGTGCCGATGTCCCCCAGGTGCCCGCCGATGGCCAGCGCCAGCAGGATGATGTGCGTGAGCACGAAGATCCCGAAGATGGGGAGGATGGCGGTGACCGACTCCTTCACGCCGCGGATGTTGAGCACCGTGAGGAGGACGATGACGGCGATCTCGATGATCAGCTTGGTGCGCTGCGCCGGGTCGAGCCAGGTGCCCACGTCCATCGCCTGGAGCACGCCGCCATCGGGCAGGCCGATGGAGACGATGTTGCCAGCGGCGTCGAGGTTCGGGTGCTCCCCGAGCCACTCGCGGTGGATCATGCTGAAGATGGCGTCCCCGCCGGAGGCCACGCTGGTGGTGATGGTGAGGACGTAGTCGACGAGGAGCGCCGAGCCGGACACGACGCCCCACTTGCTGCCGAGGAGCTTGGTGGCGACGACGTACCCGCCGCCGCCGGAGGGGAACTGCTCGATGATGCGCGAGTAGCCGTAGGAGATGAGAAAGACGGTCAGCGCGGTGCCGAAGGCGAGGCCGACGGCGAGCGAGGTGTGGTCCCCGTTCTTGACCAGCTGGCGGAAGGCCTCGTCGGGACCGTAGGCCGAGGACGAGAGCCCGTCGGCTCCGAGGCCGACCCACGCGAGCATCGCGACGAGGGAGATGCTGTGGAACGTGTGCGCGTCGTGAACGTCCTTGGGGGGACCGAACACGACGCCGCGCATGCGCGGGATGAGGCCCTTCTTCGAACCATCTGGCATCGGATGAGCGCGAAATTCAGTCTACCGAGACGAGGAAAGCAAGCGACACGAGGGAGACCGGGCTAAGCCAGCGACGCATGAAGATCGTCGTGGCGGGCGGCACGGGGTTCATCGGTCGGCGGCTGGTCCGTGAGCTGGCCGCGCGCGGCGACGAGGTGGTCGTGCTCACGCGCGGCGAAAACAAGGGTCAAGACAAGGGCGGACCCGCACAGCCGAAGGTTTACTTCGTGCGCTGGGCGCCGGAGACGGACAGCGACGCGACCATCGGCGGCCTGGTCCGCGAGGCGAGCGCTATTTACAATCTCGCCGGCTCCGGGGTCATGGACGCGCGCTGGAGCGAGGCGCGCCTGCGTGACCTCCGGCAGAGCCGGGTGGTCCCCACCTCCAAGCTCGCCCGCGCGGCGGCGTCCGAGGGGGTGGAGACCTTCGTGAGCGCGTCGGCCGTAGGAATGTACGGCATGCACATGGACGACACCCCGCTCGACGAGGAGGGGGATCACGGCAGCGACGTGCTCGCGACCATGTGCGAGGCCTGGGAAGCAGCGGCCGAGCCCGCGGCCCGCGCCGGCGTGCGGGTCATCCATCCGCGCTTCGGCATCGTCCTCGGCGCGGACGGCGGCGCTCTCAAGGAGATGGTCCCGCCCTTCAAGGCGTTCGTCGGCGGCTCGCTCGGCTCCGGCAAGCAGTGGGTCAGCTTCATCCACGTGGGCGACGCGGTCCGCTCGCTCCTCTTCGCCTTCTCCCAGCCGACCCTGCGTGGCCCGTACAATTGCACGGCGCCTAGCCCGGTGCGCATGGACCGCTTCGCCGAGGCGCTCGGCAAGGCGCTGCATCGCCCCGCGGCCATCCGCACCCCGGCCTTCGCCTTGAAGCTCGCGCTCGGCGACCGCGCCGAGGTGCTTCTTTCGGGCCAGCGCGTGCTCCCGGCGAAGCTCGAGGCGCTCGGTTTCCGCTTCGATTTCCCCTCGGTGGACCGGGCGCTGACGGATCTCTTTCCCCAGGGCGCCTAGGCTCACCTCGGCGGCATGGACCCGAGCAGCTTGGCCGACCGTCGCAGGCCGCTGGTGATGCTGTCGAAGAGGTGCGCCGAGTAGCCGTCGGGAAGCCTCGCGCCCACCTCGTCGATCACCGCGGGCGTCCGCGCGATCACCTCGGCGATGATCGGTTCCATGTCGCTGGCGAGACCGCACGTCCGCGCGGTGGCGTTGAAGTGCGCGCGGGTGACCGAGTCGATGGAGTAGTGCTTACTCTTCCCGCGGAGCGCCATCGCCAGCTTCAGCTTCTTCGGGTGCACCTGGTCGTGGCGCCCGCCGGCGATGGGCCAGGCGGAGAGGACGTCGTACAGCGGCGTCAGCTGGTACTGCGAGCCGGCCAGCAGCCGGAGGCTGAAGTTCTTGGCGTGGCCGTCGGTCGCGGCGAGCATCCAGAAGAGGAGCTGCGACGTCAGCAGGGTGCGCAGGTCGACCTCGCGAGACGTAGATCCCGCGAGCACGCGCGCCAGGTCGGTGAGACCGGGGCCACCGTCAGCCTCGTACTTGCGGGTGCTCGGGGTGCCGGTGGCCTGGCAGAGGTCTTCCTGCGGGAGCCGAAGCCAGTAGCGCCGCGAAGAATGGAGCTGCCGGTCGAACCGCTCGACGACGAGCGCCTTCATCTCGCCGAAGGTGCGGAGCTCGCACGAGGCGATGGGCAGGCCGAAGCCTTCGAGTAGCCGGGAACAGAGCCACTCGTTCTCGAGCGAGTGGCGCATGTCCAGCTGGCGCCCGCCGACCAGGCCGAGCGGCAACTTGAAGATGTGCGTCGTCGGGGTGGCACCGTGCGGCCTGCACCACCGACCGCGGTGCCAGGTGAGCGCGGTCTTCTCCTGCGCCCCGGCGATCGAGAGGCGGAAGTCGTCGTCGTCGTCGTCGTCCGTGCGCGAGGGGGCCGCGGTGGTCCGGATCAGGAGCCGCTCGACCTCGGCGTCGCTCAGCGGCGACGCGGCGATCTCCTCGATCGACGTGGGCTCGTCCCCCTCCGGCAGGAGCTGCAGCGCACCGACGCAGTCGCGGCCGACGGCCTCCAGCAGGCCGAATGCGTCGTCGCGTACCACGTTGAAACGCGCGCGAATGCGTTGCCGGATGGGGGCGCTGTCCGGCAGCAGGTTGTCGAAGTAGAAGCCGACCTTGTCACCCGTCAGCGGCGTGCGATCGAAGCCGAGCGGGAGAGACAGCGAGACGGGGCGCGCGGCGGGAGAGGAGAGCCAGCTCGCGTCGTAGGCGAGCTCCATCGGTCCCGCCGCAGGGATCGACCAGCGACCCACCTTATATCCATTCGTCCATAAATCGAGGTGGCGGCCGTGGGAGCGTCGACCCATCGGTCACCACTCGAGCTTCGTGCCGACCGGCGCACGTCGCGCCGCTGGCTCCGGGCGGTCCTGGACGACGATCTCGAGATCGAGCAGCTTGGCGAGGAGGAGCAGGCGCGCAAGCGGGAGCGTCGCCGGAGTGGACTCCTGCACGGAGAGCATGGGCTGGGTGATGCCGAGCGCGACCGCCAGCTCGCGCTGAGGAATGCGTCGCGCCTTGCGCCGCCCGCGAAGGACGGCGCCCAGCTGCTCGGGATTCTGAATGACCTGGCGCATGTCACCTCGACCTTCATCTTATCAACACGGCTTATAAAGTAAATATATGGTCCTGGTTTATAAAGAGAAAATATTATCCAGGTTCATACTGCAACCAAAGCGGACCTCGTCTCCGCCGCGCTCTCGGAGTAAGGAGGCGCGCATGGCCAGCGCTGTCCCCGCCCCGCACTCGACGCCCGCCCCCTTCCGCGGTGATCAGGCGATCACCCCGGACGTCCTCCGCTCGCACAAGATCTCGCCGGCCGAGTACGTCTCGATCGAGAAGCACCTCGGGCGGACGCCGAGCTACACCGAGCTCGGGGTGTTCAGCGTCATGTGGAGCGAGCACTGCTCCTACAAGTCCTCGCGCGTGCACCTGCGCCGCCTGCCGACCAAGGGGCCGCGGGTCATCCAGGGGCCGGGCGAGAACGCCGGCGTGGTCGACATCGGCGACGGCTTCGCCGCCGTCTTCAAGATGGAGTCGCACAACCACCCGAGCTTCATCGAGCCGTACCAGGGGGCGGCCACCGGCGTCGGCGGCATCCTCCGCGACGTCTTCACCATGGGCGCGCGCCCCATCGCCAGCCTCAACTCGCTCCGCTTCGGCAGCCCCGATCATCCGCGCACCTCCGAGCTGCTCCACGGCGTCGTGGCCGGCGTCGGCGGCTACGGCAACTGCATCGGCGTGCCCACCGTCGGCGGCGAGCTGACCTTCGACAAGAGCTACGACGGCAACGTGCTGGTGAACGCCTTCACCTGCGGCGTCGCCCGCGCCGACAAGATCTTCTACGGAAAGGCCACCGGCATCGGCAACAGCATCCTGTACATCGGCGCCAAGACGGGCCGCGACGGGATCCACGGCGCCACCATGGCTTCCGACGAGTTTGCCGGCGCCGGTACGGCGGCCGCGCCGAAGCGTCCGGTCAGCCGCTCGACCATGCAGGTCGGCGACCCCTTCCTCGGCAAGCTGCTCCTCGAGGCCTGTCTCGAGCTGTTCTCCCACGACATCGAGGGGATCCAGGACATGGGCGCCGCCGGGCTCACCTCCTCGAGCGTGGAGATGGCCGGTCGCGCGAAGAACGGCATCGAGCTCGATCTCGACAAGATCCCCCGCCGCGCCAAGGCGATGCTGCCGTACGAGATCCTCCTCTCCGAGTCGCAGGAGCGGATGCTCCTGGTGGCCAAGCCGGGCTGCGAGCAGCAGGTGCTCGACATCTGCACGAAGTGGGAGCTCGACGCCGCGGTCATCGGTGTCGTCACCGACAGCGGCCGCTGGGTCATCAAGGCGACGCCCGGCTACGATCCGCTCGCCGACGAGCCGATCGCGATGAATGCGGTCGTCGTCTGCGATCTGCCGACCGACGCGCTGACCGACGACGCGCCCGTGTACGACCGGCCGCAAGGCGACGTCTCCGAAGGCGCCTTCGCCCAGACCGCGCAGGTGGAGCACGCGCCGGAGGTCAGCGACTGGGCGGCGGAGATCACGCGCCTGGTCGGCTCGCCCAACATCGGCTCGCGCGCCTGGGTGTGGCGCCAGTACGACCAGATCGTCCGCGGCGGCACCCGCGTGCGTCCCGGCGGCGACGCCGGGGTGGTCCGCGTCCCCTGCGAGAAGGACGGGCAGACGATCATGAAGCACCTGGCCTTCACGGCCGATTGCCACGCGCGCCACGTCGCCCTCGATCCCTTCGTCGGCGCCGCCATGGCCGTCGCCGAGGTGTGCCGCAACCTGGTGGTCAGCGGCGCCGAGCCGATCGGCCTCACCGATTGCCTCAACTTCGGCAGCCCGGAGCGGCCCGAGGTGATGACCCAGATCTCGCGCGCCATCGACGGGATCGCCGCCGCTTGCACCGAGCTGTCGGTCCCCATCGTCAGCGGAAATGTCAGCTTGTACAACGAGACCGGCGGCCGCGGCATCCTGCCCACGCCGACCCTCGCCGGCGTCGGCCTGCTCCCGCACGAGGACGCGCTCACCACCGCGTGGTTCAAGGAGACCGGCGACGTCGTCGTGTTGCTCGGCGTGATGCCCACCGGTGTGCACGGCCTGTCGGGGAGCGAGTGGCTCGCGCTGCGCGGGCACGACGCGCTCGCCGGTGACGCTCCTTCGATCGATCTGGCGGCGGAGAAAGCTCTGCAGACGCTGCTCCTCGGGGCGACGCGCGATCGGCTGCTGGCGAGCGCGCACGACGTGTCCGACGGCGGCCTGGTGACGGCGCTGGTGGAAGCTTGTGTCGCTCGCCCCGACGCGACCGGCGGCGGCGATCTCGGCGCCCGCATCGACATCGAGGTGACGGCGGCCAACGACGCGCGCGCGGCGGCGCTCTTCGGCGAGGCGCCTTCGCGGGTGGTGGCCAGCGTGCGTCCGGCCCAGCTAGCGGAGCTCCTCTCCCGGGCGAGCGCGGCCGGAGTGCCGGCCAAGGAGCTCGGCGTGGTCGGCGGTACGTCCCTGTCGGTCGGCCTGGCCACCCACGGGTCGCCCGTGCACGGAATTCACTTGGAATTATCAGATCTTAGGCGCTCCCGCGAGGCCTGCCTGACGCCCATCGTCGGGAGCTGATTCCGCAGGAGTGGGTGTGCGTGTCGGAGCGCAAATGCGCGCGACGCCTCATAGGTCTGACGGCAGCGCTACGCGGTGATAGTTTCTTCGGCACTCACGGATGCAGTCGAAGTTCACGTCGCCCCTCCTGGGGTACAACAACAACGTTCGGCACAAGGCCCGCGTCTTCCATATCCAGACGGAAGACAGCGGTGTGAAGCACCCGCACATCATCACGCACCTGTTCATGGATGGCGGGCGCATCCTCAAGTCGGTCAAGAAGAGCTACGCCGAGTACATCGGCGTGGACGGGATGACCGACATCGTCAAGACGATGATGAAGGAGCAGCACAAGGCGATGTTCATCGCCCTGCGCGACGGGCAGTTCGACCACCTGGTCGACCCGCCGGCGGCTCCGAAGGACGGCACCCCGGTCCCCCCCTCCGCGTCGGCTGCCGTGGTCCCGGCGGCCGCCAAGGATGCGGCTGCGACTCCGGGCGCGGCTGCCGCTGCCCCGGCTGCGCAACCGGTTGCCGCCGCTCCGGCGCCGGCCGCCGCGCACGCGTCTCCCCTCGCTCCCCCGGTCGCCTCCGAGCGGAGCGCCCCGGCCAGCAGCGCGGTCAGTCGCGCCGCCGCCTCGTCGCAGCCGGTGGCCACGGATGCGTCGCCGCCCGTCGCCGACGCCGACGAGGAGCCGGTCGCTTCCGACGGCGCGACGCAGATCGCCGCCTCACCCGCGGCCCCGTCGCTCACCCTCGACATCGACGCCCTCGAGCGCGCCGCGAAGGACGCGGAGGGGGGCTCGCCGATGTTCTCGCAGCCGTCCGACCTGCCGCCGCCGCCGGAGAACCTCTTCCGCGATCGGCCGGCCGCCAGCGGCTATCGCGCGCAAGGGATCGAGGAGCACCCGCGCAGCCGTCCGCCGGCCGCCACGCCGAGCGCGCGCCCGGGAGCTCCGCCGCCGCGTCCGGCGCCGGGTGCGGGTGCCGTCGGCGCCGCCGGTCGCACGCGCGCTCCGTCGGAGGCGCCGCGCCGCATGCCGGCGGTCCCCTCGCCGACCGACGCCCGCTACGCCCCGACCCGCCCCGCCTCGATCTTCGGAGCCCCGCGCCCGCCGCCGGCCACCTCGACGTCGATCTTCGGCGGCGATCTCATGAGCGACAAGTCGCTCGACGAGGTCATCCTCAGCTACCTCGCCGAGGACCTCGAGCTCGAAGGAAAGAAGAAGTAGCTCTCAGCTGCGAGTGGCGCGCGTCCACTGCAGGTCGAAGTCCACGTCGCATCTGCGTGAGCTGCGGGCGGCGACGAGGACCTGGAGGCGGGTCTCGCCGCGGGCGCGCGATGCGCCTCGAGGCCGGCGTAGAGCGCGTCGTCGATGCGCCCGAGCTCCTCCTGCACCACCTTCTGGACCGACTCGAAGAAGATGCCGCGCGTCACCGCGTCGGCGGGCACGCGGCGAGGTACGCCTCGAGCGAGACATTGCCGAAGTCCGGCGGCTGCAGATCGGTCACGTCGCTCGTGCTGCTGGCGGCAGCCACTACTCGCTTCGGCGGCGGCGCGACACCAGCGCGAGCCCGAGCCCGACGAGCAGCTCGAGCCACGGCGACTCCGCGCTCCGTGAACCCCGCGCGACCGAGCAGCCACCGCCGTCCACGTCGCCACCACTCGCCACGATCCCGCCATCCGCGGCCGCGTCGAGCCCGGAGTCGACGCTCGCATCCGCGGACGGCGCCGTGGCGTCCACCTCGTCCCCGGCATCGGCGACCGTCCCCGCGTCGATCGAGCCTGCGTCGGTCCCGGCATCCGCTGCCGGCGGGGCGCCGCAGGTCCCGTTGGTGCTGCAGACGCCGCTGGTGCAGATCAGCGCGCCGACCGCCGCGGTGCACGCACCGGTGAGCGCCGGATCGGTGTGCGCCGGATCGCTCGGGAGCGCCGTGCCATCGGCCAGCTTGCCGGCGCAGGTGTGGGCGGTCTCGTTGCACCACTGCGCCGTCGTGCAGTCGGCGTCCACGTTGCAACCGCCGGGAGGCTCGCAGGCGCCGTTCGCGCTGCAGATCCCCGAGCGGCAGACGACCGCGCCGGAGGTGGCGCCGGCGTCCGCGGTGCAGCTCCCGTCGCCGCCCGCGTAACCGCACTTGCTGTCCGTCGTGTCGCAGACGCCGCTGGCGCAGACCAGGGTGGCGGCCGCGGTGGTGCAGCTGCCGTCGAGCGTCGGGCTCACGTGCGTCGGGTCGGTCGGCAGCGGTGAAGCGTTGGCGAGCCGGGCGGTGCAGACCTGCGTGGCCTCGTCGCACCAGCTCCCCGTCGCGCAGTCGGCGTCCAGGTGGCAACCGCCGGACGGCTCGCAGGTGCCGGTCGTGCTGCAGGCGCCGGAACGGCATACCGCCACGCCGGAGCTCGGCGCGGTGCCGGCGATGCAGCTCCCGTCGCCGAGGTCGTAGCCGCACTTGCTGTCCTTCGTGTCACACACGCCGCTGGCGCAGACCAGGGTGGCGGCCGCGCTCGTGCAGCTTCCATCGAGCGTGGGGCTGGTGTGCCCCGTGTCGCTGGGTAGCGCCGTGCCGTTGGCCAGCGTGGCCGTGCAGTTGCCAGCGGAGATGTCGCACCAGTCGCCGGCGCTGCACTGCGAATCCGCAGAGCAGCCGACCTGCGTGAGGATCTTGCTGCCGAGGAGCGCAGTCTCGCTCGACGACTTGATGTCGTAGACCTGCTCGCCGAGGAGCTGTGCGGTCGCCGGAGATGTCACGGTGACCGAGAGCGTGCCTCCGCTCCCGGCCGCGACGGGGCCGGTGAAGGTGCACACGACGATGCCGCTGGAGCCAACGACCGGCGTGGTACAGACGGCCCCCAACGGCGGGCTGACCGACACGAATGTCGTCCCTGGCGGGGTGGTGAAATCGATGACCGCGCCGCTGGCGCTGCTCGTTCCGCCGTTCTCGTAGGTGAGCGAGTAGGTGAGTGGGCTCGAGGTCGGGATCTGCGCGGGCGCGCTCCCGAAGACGAAGAGGCCGCCGACCGCGCTGACGCCGTCGATGTACACCTCGCCGAAGTGACCTCCCGGTGAGCAGCCGGCGACGACGACGTCGAGGCGCACCTGATCCCCCAGGCTCATCGCGCCGACCGTGGGGCCCGGGGTGATGTCCACCAGCGACCAGTCGAAGTAGTCGATCTCGTTGGTGGTGCCGCCGTTGACGGAGTTCCACTGCGGCCCCGGAGAATTGACCACCGCGAAGTCGGAGTAGACCAGGGCGCCCGTCGTCGTGTTGGTAAGCTGCACCATGTAATAGGGCTGCTGGCTCGCCGTGTGCGCCGGGTTCTGCAGGACGGCCGCGTCGACGAAGCGGACGTGGATCTTGGCGTCGGACGGGTCGACGTCGGCGGCCGAGAGGATCATCGTCTGCGAGAGCACGTTGACGTTCTTGCCGTTGGTCGTCCCGCCCGTCGTGTAGTTGGTGCTGCTCTGCGTGTTCACGACCGCCGCGTTGTTCCCGTAACGCGGGTAGCGGAACGTGGCGGCGGTCCCGAGCGCCAGGTCCGGCGTGCTCTCCGGGCTGGCGGCCGTCTCCACGAAGGTCAGCACCTTGCCGCCGACCGCGAGGTCCAGACCGGCGCGCGTCTGCGGCGTCTGCACCGTGATGCCGGTCGAGTTCAGGAAGGTGGTCACGACCCACGGCGTCGGCGGTACCGCGCCGGCGGTGCCGGTCTCGAAGCCTCCGTTGGTGAAGGCGCGCACCTCGGTTTGCCGCAGCTCGCCGTCGCCGGAGGACGTCGCGCCTCCGTTGCCGCAGCCGAGGAGCTGCGTGGGAGCGACGGTGAAGAGCAGCAGGCCCAGCGCGCGGGAGGAGTTCATTTAAACCTCAACAGTACGTCTCCTGGCGCATGCGCTTCAGTCCGATGTGAAGGCCGCGATCACATTCCTCGCCCGCTTCACCACATCATCGGTCTCGGCATCACCCAGGAAGCAGGCCTCATCGACGACGTCGACCGGGTCGGAGCCCGACTCGATCGCCAGGCGCGCGCGGTCGTCGCCCGTCAACAGATCGAAGGCGGGGATGTCGTCGACGAACTCGTACGGCGCGGTGCGGAAGCGGAAGGCTTCCGGGTTCTGGTGGTGCGCGAGCGTGACGAGGGCGAGGTAGGTCGCGAAGGGGCGGAACAGCTTGCGATCGGTCACGTGGATCTGCACGCCGCCGCAGGTGGTCTGCACGTGCTTCTGGAACATCGGCAGGAAGGTGGTCGGCCGGGCGATGAAGCCGGGGAAGCCGCGCAGCGAGAGCACGTTGAGCTCGCGCGCCAGGCGGACGCCGTCGAGGAACGGCGCGCCGACCAGCTCGAAGGGGCGCGTGGTGCCGCGCCCCTCGGACAGGTTGGTCCCCTCGAGGAGACAGCCACCGGGATAGACCAGCGCCGTCTCGTAGGTCGGCATGTTCGGCGAGGTCATGACGAACGGACGGTCCCACGCGTCGGCGTGCGCGTCCGAGGCGAGCCCGCGCACCGGCACGATGCTGAGCAGCTTCGGATCGATCCCCTCCACCTCGGCGCGCCAGGCGACGATCTCACCGAGGGTGAGCGCGTGGCGCACGGGGATGCTCTCGAGGCCGACGAAGGAGCGGTACTTCTCCTTCACCAGCTTCCCCTCGATGGTGGCGAGCCCCAGCGGGTTCGGTCGATCGAGGACCACCGTCTTCACCCCGGCGGCGGCGCACGCGCGCATCGCCAGCACCGCGGTCCAGACGAAGGTGTAGTAGCGGCTCCCGACGTCCTGCAGATCGACCAGCAGCGTGTCGAGCCCGGCGAGATCCTCGGGCCGCGGCGACAGATCGGAGAAGGCGGCGCCGTAGAGGCTGCGGATCGGCACGCCCCCTTCGTCGACCGCGTCGGCGACGCCGATCATGTCCTGCGCCTCGCCGCCGTAGCCGTGCTCCGGTCCGAAGACGATCTGCGGCACCAGCTGGCGCGCGGCGAGCGCCCGGCGCACGTGCACCAGCGAGCGATCCACCGACGCGGGATGAGCGAGCAGGCCGAAGCGGCCGCGAAGGTCGACGGGGTGCCCGCCGAGGAGACGATCGAGTCCGGTTTCCACGGAGCCGCATCCTAGGCGACCTTGGAGAGCGTGTGGCGTATCCTGCCTCCACCCCATCCATGCGCCGCGTGCTCATCGTCGATGACGAGGAGAACATCCGCCTCGTTCTGCGGACGCTCCTCAAGAAGCACGGCTACGAGGTCGAATCGGCGGACAGCGGCGAGGACGCGCTCGCCAAGATGGACAGCTTCGCCCCCGACGTCGTCCTCACCGACGTGCGCATGCCGAAGATGGGCGGGCTCGAGCTGATCGCCGCGCTCAAGGAGAAGGACAACCCGGCGACGGTCATCGTGATGAGCGCCTACGGCAGCATGGATCTCGCGCTCGAGGCGATGAAGGCCGGCGCCTACGACTACGTCGGCAAGCCGTTCAAGCCGGACGAGATCGTGCTCGCCCTGCGCAAGGCCGAGGAGCGCGAGACGCTCCGCCGGGAGAACCGCGAGCTGCGCAGCCAGATCCGCAACGAAGGGAAGTTCGAGTCGATCCTCGCCAAGAGCGGGTCGATGGAGACCATCTTCCGCACCATCGCCAAGATCGCCGACTTCAAGACCACGGTGCTCATCTCGGGAGAGAGCGGCGTCGGCAAGGAGCTGGTGGCGCGCGCCATCCACGCCCGCTCGCACCGCGCGACGCACCCCTTCGTGGCGGTGAACTGCGGCGCCATCCCGGAGAATCTGCTCGAGAGCGAGCTGTTCGGGCACAAGAAGGGCGCCTTCACCGACGCCACCGCCGATCGCCGCGGCCTCTTCGAGGAGGCGCACGGCGGAACGCTGCTGCTCGACGAGATCGGCGAGCTGCCGCTGAACCTGCAGGTGAAGCTGCTGCGCGTGCTGCAGGAGGAGCACATTCGCAAGCTGGGAGACACCAAGGACGTGAAGGTCGACGTCCGCATCGTCACCGCCACGCACCGCGATCTCGGCGCCGAGGTGAAGGCCGGTCGCTTCCGCGAGGACCTGTTTTACCGCATCAACGTGCTCCCCATCGAGATCCCCCCGCTGCGCGAGCGGCGCGAGGACGTGGCGTTGCTCGTCGACCACTTCGTCGAGCGCAACAACGCGCGGCTGGGGACGCAGGTGCGCGGCATCACCCCGGCGGCGCGCAAGCTGCTCCTCGAGTACGGCTGGCCGGGCAACGTGCGCGAGCTGGAGAACACCATCGAGCGCGCCATGGTGCTGGCGGAGAAGGACGTCCTCGACGTGGGCGAGCTGCCCGACAAGATGATCCGCGCGCTCGACCCGGTGCAGATGCAGCTGGCGAGCGGGGAGCTGTCGATCAAGAAGACCGTGCAGGTGATCGAGGAGACGCTCATTCGCCGGGCGCTCACCAAGACCAAGGGAAACCGCACCCGCGCCGCGGAAGTGCTGGAGATCAGCCACCGGGCGCTCCTGTACAAGATCAAGGACTACAAGATCTCCGACCTGTAGGCGCACGGCGGATGGGGTAACCTTGGAAATCGCCATGCGAACCCCCACCACTCTCCCGCTCGCCTCGCTCACCCTGCTGCTCGGCTGCACGTGGCTCGCGACCGCGGCGATCGCCTGTGGAGGCCCGGCGGAACCGGCCAACGGCGCGAACGACGCGAACGGAGCCGACGCAGGAACCGCCGAGACGACGACGACCCCCGCTTCGACCGACGACCCGGCGCCGAAGTGGGACTCGAGCTCGTCAGCGGCGACGGCGACTCCCACCGCGGGCGCGAGCGGTGGGCCTTCGACCAACAGCACCACGCCGAACGCGCACCGCACCGACGTCTACGACAAGGAGGCGACCGAGATCGCGCTCCGTCGCGCCGCGGTGCAGGTGAAGAAGAACTGCGGCCAGGCGAAGAACACCGACGGCAAGGCGGTCGGCCCGTGGGGCACCACGCAGGTGCAGGTGACCCTCGGCCACAACGGCCACACCAAGGGCGTCTCCGTCGCCGATCCGTACAACGGCGCGCCGACCGGCAAGTGCGTGACGCAGGCCTTCAGCCTCCTCAGCTTCCCGCCCTGGGACGGCCCGGACACCACGATCCCGTGGGACGTGGAGATCGTTCAGCCGTCGAAGTGATTCACGCGCGGTCGGCGTCGGCCTTCCGCTGGTAGAAGGCCCAGAAGTTGTCGACGAGCTGCGGGTCGAGGATCTGCTCCTTCTTCGCGAAGAGCTCCACGGTCGGGGTGGCGCGGTAGGGGAGCTGGGTCTGGAGCAGCAGCAGCTGCGAGCGGCAGGCGCGCTCGAGGAACACGCCCATCAGCGTGGCCCGCGCCATCGAGGCGCCCACGAAGAGCACGCCGTGGTTGCGCAGCAGGGCAGTGGATCGGTCGCCGAGCGCACGGGCCAGGCTCGCGCCGAGCGGCACGGTGTCGATGAGACCGCGCGTCTCGTCGAAGCGACCGGGCGCCGAGCCCAGGTACGCCGCCTCGTTGGTGACCGCCTCCAGCTCGACGTCGAGCGCGGAGAAGGCGGTCGCGAAGAACGGGTGGGTGTGCCCGACGGCCTGTACATCCGGACGCGCCTGCAGCACCTCGGTGTGGATCGGCCACTCCTTGTGCACGCGGCCGCTGCCCGCGAGCTTGCGGCCCGTGAAGTCGACGAGGACGAAGTCGTCGGGGCCAGCGACCTCGCCCAGGCCGATGCCGGAGCGCTTCATCCACGCGCCGCGGCCGAGAGGGTCGCGAAACGACACGTGACCGAGCGTCATGTCGGCGTGACCTTCGCCGTGGAGGACGCGGCAAGCCGCGGCGGCTTCGAGGAGGGAGGCGGTGGGGATGGTGTTCATGGCGTCTTCTTTCGAGGAGAGGAGAGCGTGAGGAGCAGCGCGGCAGCAGCGCTCGCTGCGCCGAGAAGAGAGACGGCGGCGGAGGATCCGGTCTGGCGGACGAGGACTCCGGACACGGGCCCGGTGAGCGCGAGGGCACCGTCGAAGAACGCGAGGAAGGTCCCGAGCGCGCGCCCCCTCTGGCGTTCACTGGCGTGCGCCATGGCGAGCACGCCGAGCGAAGGCAGGACGAGAGAGCAGCCGCACCCGGTGAGACCGGCGCCGAGGACGGCGACGCTGGGGCTCGGGGCTCGCCAGAGGACCGTCTGACCGACGACCTCGACGACCAGGGAGCAGGCGGCGACCGCGCGCGCGTCCCCGCGATCAGGCCACCTCCCGAGCACGAGCCGCGTGAGGACGTAGGCGGAGCCGAAGACCGCGAAGGCCACGCCCGTCCCGTCCCAGCCGCGCTCTGCGTAGCGGAGCGGGAGGAACGAGGTCAGGCCTCCAAAGGCGACCGTGCCCAGCAACAGCGCCAGCCCCGGTCGCCACGATCCGCGAAGCGTCGGCACGAGCGCGCTCGACGAGTCCCGGGTGACGGCGCGGGCCACGGGCCCCGGAGGGGACACCAGAGCGAGGCAGGCGAGACCGGCGAGAGGAAACGCACCCGCCGCCAGACCCAGGGCGACGCCCCCTCCGGTCCGCCAGAGCAGAGCGCCGAGCGGTGCGCCCGCCGCGAGCGCGGCGTACATCGCTATCCCGGTCCAAGCCATCACCTGCCCCGTTCGACCGGGCCCGACGACGTTCACGCCCCAGGCGAGCGCGCCGGTCACCAGCAGGCTCTCGCCGACGCCGAGGAGCGCGCGGCTGGCGAAGAGGAGAAGGAGCGCCATCGCTGGGGCGAGCCACGCGCAAGCCGCCAGCAGGCAACAAGACCCCGAGCAGGCGCAGGCCAGGAGCCCGAGGATCGTCGCTCGACGCGCGCCGCCGTGGTCGCACGCCCGTCCTGCCCGGGAGCGAGTCAGGAGGGTGACGGCCGACTGGGCGCTGACGACGCATCCGACGAGCAGGGGGGAGAAGCCGAGGGTGTCGCGGACGAAGAGCGGAAGCGCGGGCAGGGGGATGCCGACGGCGAGGAACCCGAGGAAGACGGCGAGGAGCAGCGACGCGATCGGCACCCGTCGGTTGTGTCCTGCGAGAGAGTTCCCGAAAAGTGCAACGATTCGAAACGAGAGTTGCGTGGAGCGCCTCACGCCGCGACGATGGCCTCACCGTGGCCGGCTACGATCTGAACCTGCTCACGGCGCTCGACCTGCTCGTGGCCGAGGGGAGCGTCGGGGGCGCGGCGAGGCGCTCGCACGTCAGCACGTCGGCGATGAGCCGCACCCTCGGGCGGCTCCGCGAAGTGTTCTCCGATCCCATCCTCGTTCGTGCCGGTCGCTCGCTCGTCCCCACCCCGCGCGCCCTCGAGCTGCGCGCTCGCGCGCGGCCCGT
>JAMFST010000563.1 GCA_026225435.1 Labilithrix luteola | reverse complement strand
ATCGGTCCAGCTGATGGGCGCCATCGGCCCGTCCGGGGTGGCCGCCGCGTCCGCCGGGGTTACGGTGTGCGCCATGAACACCACCACCGAAGCGACCCCGAACCGCACTGCTGCCGAGCGCACCGTCGCCGGGTTGCACAAGAGCACCGGGTTCCACTGGGTCGGCACCGGGTTCCACGTGTCGACGTACTTCCCCAGCCAGAAGCTGCCGGCCGAGCGGGTCAGCCCGTTCGTGCTGATGGACTACGGGCCGGCGAAGGACTTCGCGCCGCTGGCGCAGGGCAAGCGCGGCGTGGGCTGGCATCCACACCGCGGCTTCGAGACGGTGACGCTCGCCTGGGAAGGCTCGGTCGCCCACGGGGACAACGCCGGCAACCGCGGCGTCATTGGACCGGGCGACGTGCAGTGGATGACAGCCGCTTCGGGCATCTTCCACGAGGAGTTCCACGAGGAGGTGTTCACCCGCGAAGGGGGCCGCATGCACATGATGCAGCTCTGGGTGAACCTGCCGAAGAAGGACAAGATGGCCAAGCCCGGCTACCAGCCGATCACCGCCGAGCAGATCCCGACGGTGACGCTGGATGGCGGGCGGGGCACGGTGCGGATCATCGCCGGGGAGCACGAGGGGACGAAGGGGCCGGCGCGGACCTTCACGCCCATCACCATGCTCGACGCGCGGCTGGAGAAGGGGGCGCCGCTGTCGGTCGCGCTCCCGGCGCACCACAACGCGATGGTGGTGGTGGCGCGCGGTCGGGTGACGGCGGGCGGTCACTCGGCCAGCACCGGCGAGCTGCTCCTCTTCGCCAACGACGGCCCGGCGCTGTCGCTGGTGGCCGACGAGGAGACGCACCTCATCGTCCTCGCGGGCGAGCCGCTGAACGAGCCGATCGTGCAGTACGGGCCGTTCGTGATGAACAGCGTGGAGGAGATCCAGCAGGCGATTCACGACATCGAGCGCGGCGGGTTCGGTCCGATCCCGGCCTGAAGCCAGGCGCGGCCCGCCAGGGTGAGGATGGCGAAGACGGCGGGGCCGATGGTCTTGCCGGGATCGTGGAGGGTGAAGCCGATGAGCGCGTCGAGCGCCTGGGTGGCGGCGAGGACGAGGGCGAGCGTGCGCAGCTCGGGGGTCGCTCGCCGCGCCAGGTAGACGAGCGTGGCGAGCGCCAGCGGTACGCTGCGCGCCGCCGCGTAGAGCGCGAGGACGCGCGCCGAGCCGTCCGCGGTGACGAGCGCGGCGATCGAGAAGCCCGCGCTCACGAGCCCGTTCACGGCGGTCATCGCCCCCGCTGCCCACCACTTGCCGTCGTTCATCTGCTCGAAGCTAGCGAGCGCGCGCTCGGTCGGTAGATACGGGGCGCGAAGCTCGCTTGTTCCCGGGAGGAACAACCGGGACAATCGGTGCGCCATGGACACCCTCGCCGCGCTCACCGTCTTCGTCCGCGCCGCCGAGAGCGGGAGCTTCAGCCAGGCTGCGCGGCTCCTCGGGATGACCCCGTCGGCCGCCAGCCGCAGCGTCACGAAGCTGGAACGCGAGCTCGACGCGCGCCTGCTTCACCGCTCGACCCACGCCCTGGCGCTCACCGAGGCGGGCGAGCTGTACTACCAGCGGGCGGCGCAGGTGCTGCGCGATCTCCACGACGCGCGCGACCAGGTCTCCGCGCTGGAGTCACGCCCGCGCGGCACCCTCCGCGTCGACGCGTCGGTCGGCTTCGGGCAGATCGTCCTCGGGCCGCTCTTGCCCGCCTTTCTGGCCGAGCACCGCGACCTGCGCGTCGAGCTCACCCTGCGCGACCGCACGATCGATCCGGTCGCCGAGCGGATGGACGTGGTCATCCGCGTGGGCCCTCCGCGCCTCGAGGCGGTCACCGCGCGCCAGCTGACGAGCGCGCGCCTCGTGGTCTGCGGAGCGCCGTCGTACCTCGAGCGGCGTGGCACCCCGCGCTCGCCGGCGGATCTGGCGCGTCACGAGTGCCTCGGGCTGGTGGTGCGCGGCAAGGTGCTCCCCTGGCGGTTCCGCGGAGACGACGATGGCGTGGTGGAGATCACCCCGCGGAGCCGGCTCGCCTGCGATCACGGCGCGCTCCTCCGCGACGCGGCGCTCGCCGGCTCCGGGCTGGTGCGGCTGCTGGACATCTTCGTGGCCCGCGAGCTCGCCAGCGGAGCGCTCCGCCCGGTGCTCGACGGTCAGGGGAGCGAGCCGCCCACCCCTGTGCACGCGCTGCAGCCGGTGCACCGCCGCTCCTCGGCGAAGGCGCGCGCCTTCATCGATTTCCTCGTGCGTCGCCTCGAGATGCGGCGGAGCTGACGCGAGCTCCTCAGCGACGCGGCTTTCGCTCGAAGGCTACCGCGCGCGCCGCCTCGGCGGCCTTGCGGATGATCGGCTCGAGCTTCTCGGCGGGAGAGCTCGGGTCGTGCCATCCGGGCGGCGCGCCGAGCTGGCCCAGCAAGGTTCCCGGAGCGGCCGGCGCGTCGAAGGAGAACTGCAACGACGGGAGCGGCTCGCGCGGGCGGTCGTAGTCGGCGGCGGTCACGGTGCCCAGATCCGTGCCGGCGGGCGCGGCGATCGTTGCCTCGCCGACCGTCGCCTCGGCAACCGCTTCTTCACGTTCGCCGGCGCGAGCTCGGCGCAGCGCTTCGAGGACCTCCACACGGATCCTGCCGCGCAGCTCGAAGAGAAGAAAGGGGTCACGGTCGAAGGCCTCCCCGAGGACGTAGTGCGTCGCCGCCACGTGCTTGCACGGGTCACCCGCATCGGGGCATGAGCAGCTCGTCGCCAGCTGCTTCCGCGCCCCGGGAAACAGGTTCCCGCCGGCCTCGCGGAAGATCTCGTCGATCGCCTCGGGCATCTCTCCGGCGAGTAGCTCGGCGGCAAACTGCGCCTTGCGCGCCATCCCGGAGACCGCCCGGCTCCACACCTCGTCCGCCAGCCGCGTGAGCGCGATGGTCACGCGATAAGGCGCCGCCGCGGTCCCCGTCACGAGCGCGTTCACCCGTACGCTCGGCCCCACGCTCGCCACCGAGTGCTCCTCGATCACCAGATCGTGCACCCGCCCGGCGCGCGCGTAGGTGCGGCCGCGCGCCAGCCGCCCCGCTTGCCCGCCGAGCACCTCCTCGAGCGCGGCGATCCACCGCTTCCCCCACCAGGTGGTGCCGCTCTCCCCGATTCTTACCCCGTGCTCGGGCGGCGGCTTCTTCT
>JAMFST010000562.1 GCA_026225435.1 Labilithrix luteola | reverse complement strand
TCCTCGCGTCGTCGGAGGTCGAAATGTCCAGCACCAGCTTCTTGAAACGGCAGAAAGAACGTCAGCGTCAGGAAAAGCAGCGCGATCAGAACGCGAAGCAGGACGAGCGCGCCAAGAACAAGCCGGACAAGCCGGCTGGTGAAGGGGGCGAAGACCCGGATATCGCGGGAATCATCCCGGGACCGCAGCCGATCCCCTGGGAGTGAGCTGCAGCACCGAAGTCAGCGTTTGATTCCAGCGTAAAACGACTGGTCGCGGCGGCGAAGACGGAGCAGCAATTGCCCGTCTTCAGCCGCTTTTTGCAGTTCGGAGGCGTTGGGTGAGTCCACCCCGTCGGCCTCGACGATGACGTCGCCCGGCTTGATGGTGGCGCGGTCAGCCGCCGAGCCGGGGAGGATCCCGGTGACCTGAGTGACGGCCTTCGGCGCCAGACCCATCGACTGCGCTTGCTGCGGGGTGAGCTCGCGCACCGTGAGGCCGAGGCCCGCGTGCGGCGCGTTGGGCTGCTGCACGGGGAGCAACGGGACCTGCGGCTCGGGGCGAGCCACGAGGGTGACCTTGGCGGCGTAGTGCTTCCCCGCGCGGAGGATCTCGACGTCCACGGTCTGCCCCACGTCGTGCCGGAGGATCTCGCGCAGCAGCTCGCCGCGATCGTGCACCGCGCGCCCGGCCACCTGGCTGATGACGTCGCCCGGTCGGATGTTCGCCTTCGCGCCCGGGCCACCGTCGGCGATGGTGTTGATGAGCGTGCCCGCGCGCGTGTCGAGGTGCATCAGCGAGGCGAGATCCGGCGTGAGGTCCTGCATGCCGACACCGAGCCACGAACGTTCGACCTTGCCGGTCCGCAGGATCTGCTCGCCCGCGCGCCGCGCCATGTCCGACGGGATGGCGAAGCCGATTCCGACCCCCTTGTTGACGATCATCGAGTTGATGCCGATGACGTTCCCGTTCAGATCGCACAGCGGCCCGCCGCTGTTGCCCGGGTTGATGGACGCGTCGGTCTGCAGGTAGTCCTCGATGGCGTTCATGCCCAGGCCGTTGCGCCCCTTGGCCGACAGCACACCGGTCGTGACGGTGTAGCCGAGGCCGAACGGGGAGCCGACTGCGACGACCCACTCGCCGACACGCACGTCGTCACTGTCGGCGAAGTGAGCAGCGACGAGCGTGCCGGCATCGACCTTCACGACCGCGAGATCCGACGACGGATCGCGTCCGAGCAGGCGCGCCGGGAGGTAGCGGCCGTCGCGCAGGCGCACGTTGATGGAGAGCGCGCCTTCGACCACGGGGTTGTTGGTGAGGATGGCGCCGTCGGGGGTGAAGACGACGCCGGAGCCGGTCTCGTGCGCGACCGGCGTGTCGTTCCCGCCGCGCATGGTCATGCCGAAGATGTCCTCGCGCGGATCGCGAACGGTGACTTCGATCTGCACCA
This sequence comes from Labilithrix luteola, assembly GCA_026225435.1. Lineage (GTDB taxonomy): Bacteria > Myxococcota_A > Polyangia > Polyangiales > Polyangiaceae > JAMFST01. The sequence continues at coordinate 442 of JAMFST010000562.1, read as the reverse complement.
CGCTGGGGCTCGCCTTCTCCGCGACGGCGACGAAGGCGTCGGAGAGCTGGCGGGCCTCGGCTTGCGACGCCTGGATCTGCTGCGGGCTCGGGTTGAGCGCCGGCTGCACGCGGGAGTCGTCGGCCTGGGCGAGCGGTGAGGCGGCGAGGAGCGAGACGCTGATGGCCGTTCCGAGCAGAACCGACACGCGGGTGGTCATGCGCCCGACGCTAGCACCAGGAGAATTTCCGGCGAAAAGACCGGGGAGGGCGCGCGGCTGCACGACGCGAGAGTCCGCGCCGAGCATCGTCCCCGCAGCGATGCGCGCGCTCACGCCGGGACGGATCGGGCCACCACGCGCGACCACGGCGTCGCCCCCGTCGCCAGCACGGCGTCGTGCATCGGCGTACCAGGCGCGGCCAGATCGGTGATCTCGACCGTCGCGGCGCCGCGGGCGGCCGCG
>JAMFST010000561.1 GCA_026225435.1 Labilithrix luteola | reverse complement strand
TGGCGCTGGCGACGGCGCTGGCGATCGTCTTGGCGCCGGCGAGCGAGGTCACCGTGGCGCAGACGGTGGCGCACTCGGTGCTCGGGACGACCTGCGTGCAGTCGGCGTCGGTGGTGCAGGTGGCGTCGGCGCCGTTGATGGCGGCGCTGACCGTGGAGGCGGCGGCGCTCGCCCGGCTTGAGCAGCTGCCGCTGGAGCCGGCGTCACCGGTGTCGATGGTGACCGACGGGCCGTGGGTGGCGTCGTCTCCGCTGCCGCATGCCGCTACGAGCGCGAAGAGCGAGGCGGCCGTCACCAGGAGGAGCTTCATGGGCGGTCTCTCGAAGCATGCGCACCGCCCCCCGTCCAGCGGTCACGCAGGCCAGAGGCGGGGAAAATGATGACGCAATGCGTTTACTTAGCGTCAGTCCGCGTCGACCTGCGCGTCGGCGTCGCCGGAGTCGGCGGCATCCGCGGCGTCGGTCGCGGCGTCTTCGAGGCCGCCATCACCGGCGTCGGCCGCGTCGGCGTCACCCGCATCGCCAGCGTCGTCGGGTGACGAGGCGTCGACGGTGGAGGCGCCGGCGTCGAACTTCGCCAGCGCGCACATCCCGGTGACGCAGACCGCGGCGGGGTTGCCGACGCAGGGGGGGACGACGGCGGCCACGCAGATGGTGGACTTGTACTGGGCGCAGGTGGTCGACTCGATCGACTGCAGCGTGGCCGGCAGCGCGGCGGCGGCGGCGGTGGTACCGATCGTCGGGCAGGTGATGCTGCAGCTGGTGGACTCGTTGACCACGGCGCAGTCGCTGTCCGTGGAACAGGCCAGGCCGTAGAACTTCACCGCGTTCTCGGCCGCTTCCTGGGCCTGGTTGTTCAGCAGGCGGCACTCGGACTCGAAGTCGTCGTGGGTGATGCCGCACGCCAGCTGCGGGCCGAGCGCGAGCGCGGCGACGCCGAGGAGGGCCCCGGCGATGACGGGAGCAGTCTTCCTCATGGCGAGAGCGCCGCTCCGCCCTTGCGCCGCGGCTCGGCCACGCCGACCCAGTCCAGGCCGTCGCGACCGATGAGCGGCGCGTCGGCGATGTGGCCGCGCGCCTTGAACGCGTAGCCCATCCCCTCGAGCGCCTTCTGCGTCTCCGGGGTGATGCCGTGCTCCTCGCTCATGACGATGTCCGGCAGGTGCTGCATGTGGAAGCGCGGAGCCGCGGCGGCGCGCGCCGGGTCCAGGCCGAAGTCGAGCACGTTGGACATCTCCTGGAACACCGCGGTGATGATCGTCGGGCCGCCGGCCGCACCGAGCACCAGCTGCGGCTTGCCGTCGGTGCCGCTCACGATGGTCGGAGTCATCGACGAGAGCATGCGCTTGCCGCCGGCGATGGCGTTGGCCTCCCCCTGCACCAGGCCGAAGCCGTTGGCCTGGCCGGGCACGGTGGCAAAGTCGTCCATCTCGTTGTTCAGGACGAAGCCGGCGCCGCGCACGGTGATGCCGCAGCCGTACCACCAGTTGACCGTGGTGGTGAGGGCGACGGCGTTCCCCTCGGCGTCGACGACGGTGAAGTTCGTCGTGTGCGGCCCGACGCCGGAGGCCGTAGCGCTGGCGATCTCGGTCGACGGCGTCGCGCGATCGGGCTTGATGGTGGCGCGCTGAGCGTCGGCCCAGGCGGGCGAGAGCAGCTCGGCGATCGGCATCTTGACGAAGTCGGGATCGCCCAGCTTGGCGTTGCGCGCGGCGTAGGCGCGGCGCATCGCCTCGAAGACGTCATGGTAGGCCTCGGGCGAGCCGTAGCCCGCCTTGGCGAGGTCGAAGCCGGAGAGGATGTCGGCGATCATCGCCAGCGTCACGCCGCCCGAGGACGGCGGCGGCATCGAGGTCACCTGGTGGCCGCGGTAGCTGAAGGTGATCGGGTCGCGCCACTTCGCCTTGTAGCTGGCGAGATCCTTGGCGGTGATGAGCCCCTTGTCCTCCTTCGACTC
>JAMFST010000560.1 GCA_026225435.1 Labilithrix luteola | reverse complement strand
GTCGGTCCAGGAGGACGACGGGGGCGCCAGGTTCACCAGGCTGTCGAGCGGCTCGACGGCTCCGAGGCGCTGGATGTCCTCGGTCTGCTCCTGGGTGAGGACGTCGACGATGTCGTCGATGGTGCAGATGCCGAGCAGGACGCTGCTGGTGCCGTCGACGACCGGCATGGCGTTGAGATCGTACTTCGCCATCCGCCGCGCGACCTCTTCCTGGTCCATCTCCGGATGGACGGTGAAGAAGTTGTCGGTCCAGATGGTCGAGAGGAGCGCCTGGGGATCCGGCGCCACGAGCAGGTCCTTGAGGGGCGTGACACCGGTGAGGCGGTGCTCGGAGTCGACGGCGTACACGTTGTACACCTGCGCGTCGGTCTCCTTGACGTGCTCGCGGACCGCGGCGATGGCCTCGGCCACGGTGACGGTCGGCTCGACGTGGACGTAGCTGGTGGTCATGAGGTGACCGGCGCTCGTCTCCGGCCACTTCTCGATGTCGCGGACGTCCTCGGCCGCCTCGGGGTCGACGCGGGCGAGCGTCTCGAGCAGCTGGTCGCCGACGTCGTCGGGCAGCGCGCTGAAGAGGTCGGCGCGATCGTCCGGCTCCATCTCGCTGGCGATCTGCGCGATGGACTCCGCCGCCATGAGCTGGGCGATGTCCTCCTGCTCATGCTCGTCGAGGCGCTCGAAGATGGGCGCGGCCTCCTCGGCGGGGAGCTGCTCGAGCAGCTTGGCGGCCTCCTCCGGCGTCAGCTCGCCGAAGAGATCGGCCAGGTCCTCGGCGTGGATCTCCTCGAGGAGCCCGCGCACCTGCGTCGGGTCTTCCCGCAGGATCTCCCGGAGGTCGGGCGCTAGGAGGGTCGCGAGGCGCATGACCCGCGGCACTCTAGACCGTCGCTTGCATGTTCGGACAGCAAGAGCCGCATCGCGGAGGTCACTTCGGTCACTTCGCGGCGGCGGCTGTCCCGCGGGCGTAGCCCCACTGTTCGAGCAGGTGGCTCATCTCGCGATTCGCCCGCGGATCGCTGGGGCGAACGGGAGCCTCGTGCTGCCCCCGACCCTCGCCCGCGTCGGTCGCGACGCTGGTGACGAACAGGCCGCGATCGCGCGACGGATCGACGAAGGCAGGCTCGGCGGCGACGAGACCGGCGATGGCAGTGCCGGCACCGCCATGCAGCGCCGCGGGAGAGCGCAGACCGAAGGGACCGGCGAAGGCTTGCTCGGCCGGCCAGGGCTGATCGTCCTCGAACAGGTCCCAGGTGACCACGGCCCCTTCCGGGTGGACCTGCAGGTCGAAGCCGAGCGAGGTGTCGGGCGCGGTGGAGAGCGAGATCTCGAGATCCGCGCCGTTCACGTGGAGCGCCTCGGGATCCACCCCGACCGGGACGGTGGTCACGGTGGTGACGGTCGGCGGCTCGGCCCCCGCGGCGTCGCCAGCGAGGCGCACGTGGATGGCGCCAGAGATCCGGTGCGCCGCGCCGGCACCGACGAAGCGGAAGCGGTAGAGGCCACGCTGCGCGGCTTCGACCGTCTGCTCGCGAGAAGGGGCCTCGGTCGACGCCT
>JAMFST010000559.1 GCA_026225435.1 Labilithrix luteola | reverse complement strand
TTGAAGCACGGCGTGCCTCAAGCCCGACGCGCCACGTTGGCGATGAGCGAGACGACGGCGAGCAGCAGGAAGGCGACGAAGAGGAGCTTGGCGACACCCGCAGCGCCCGCGGCGATGCCACCGAAGCCGAAGATGGCAGCGACCAGCGCGATGACGAAGAACATGACGGCCCAGTGCAGCATGACGAACCTCCAGGTGAGTCGAGTCGGGAAGGAGCAGCTGACGCGGGCACGTCCCGACGTCGGAGGGAGTGGTTTGCGAAGGTCGTGCCGGGCGGGCTCGCGCGGCGAGTAAAGAAGAGGGGCGTTCGCGCGCACCCCGCGAAACCCGCTGCGGGGAAGCGCACGGCGGCTGCCGCCATCGCTCCGTCGGCGCCGGGCGTGACGTTCGTCTAGCTTGAGGCGATTCGGCGCGAACGGAGGCGGTCACGTCGGTGCGTGACAATCGGCCACGTGAACGCCAGAGCCACGCGGGGCTCCCGCTCGGGCTCTCCCGGACCGATTCGCGGCCTTTTGAAGCGAGCACGAACGTGCGGGAGGTGGCGCAGCCGCGGGCTGGCAAGCCCCATGCAACGCAGCTCTCCACCACATCAACCGAGGCCCGACGCGGCCAGAGGAGACCATCATGGCGAACGACGAGAAGACCGCCTCGCACGAAGCTTCGGCGACGAAGGAGACGACGCAGAAGAAGAGCCTGCGCGGCTTCGCCTCGATGAGCCGCGAGAAGCAGCGCGAGATCGCCAGCAAGGGCGGACACGCGGCGCACGCGAAGGGCACGGCGCACGAGTTCAGCGCCGACGAGGCCCGCGCCGCAGGGCGCAAGGGGGGCGAGACCGTCAGCCGCGATCGCGCGCACATGGCGGCCATCGGACGCGCGGGCGGGCACAACTCGCACCGCAACCGTCGCGCCAGCTCACCTCCGCCCGCCGAGGGCACCGAGGCAGGGACCGGCACCAAAGACGAGGATAACCGAGCGAGCTCGCCTCGCCTGGCGCCCCACGCTCAGCTCCACGCCCACGGCTGACCCAAGCTCTGGCGGTACCTGTACATCCGTAAAAAAGCGCATCACGACCCGCAATTGCCGCGATCGTTGGTCGCAAAGTGCGACTCACCCCTAAGATGCTGCGCTTCATGAATCGCTCCTCCGCCAGGGCCAGGGCCGAGAACGTGGCCACGATCACGGGCAACACCGATCTCGTGCGGCTGCTCGCCACGCGCAAGCGGACGGCAGCTCTCTCTCACGGGATCGAGGCGGAGGACGCCTGCATCCAGACGATGCCCGACGTCAGCCCGACGAAGTGGCATCTGGCCCACACGACCTGGTTCCTCGAGAGCTTCGTGCTGCCGATGGCAGCGCAGGCGGCGGGGGTCGATGCGCCGCGGATCTTCGATCCGTCGTTCGCCTATCTCTTCAACTCCTATTACGAGGTCGTCGGCGAGCGGCACCCGCGGCATCATCGCGGGCTGGCCAGCCGGCCGACGCTGCGCGAAGTGCTGGCGTACCGCGCGTACATCGACGAGCACCTGCTCGCCCTCGGCGATCTGCCCGTGAGTGCGCTCACGCCCCAGCTGGAGATGGCGCTTCGCCTGGCGCATCACCACGAGGAGCAGCACCAGGAGCTGATGCTGACCGATCTGCGCCACGTGCTGGGGACGCAGCCGCTCCACCCGCGCTACCGGGTCGACGCGCCGCAGACGCAACCGATGGAGCGCGAGCTGCGCTGGGTGAGCCTGCAAGGCGGGCTGCGCAAGATCGGCGCGCAGCGCTACGAGGCCAAGCCGGACGAGCCCTTCGTCTTCGACAACGAGGCGCCGCGGCACCAGCGCTGGCTCGAGCCCTTCGCCATCGCCTCGCGGCTGGTGAGCGAGAGGGAGTACGCCGAGTTCATCACCGACGGCGGCTACGAGACGGCGTCACTGTGGCTGTCCGACGGCTGGAGCGCGGTGAAGTCGCAGGGCTGGCAGGCGCCGCTCTACTGGAAGAAGCAGGGGCGCGAGCTGTCCGTCTACGACCTGCGCGGCGAGCGCGCGCTCGACG
>JAMFST010000558.1 GCA_026225435.1 Labilithrix luteola | reverse complement strand
GGTGCCCGCGCTCGCCCCGCGCTCCACGTTGTTCAACGTGATGCCGAAGAGGAAGGAGACGAACGACGAGGGGGCGAAGACGAGGCCGGTGGAGACGTACGGGGTGTGCCGGCGCGACTCCGTGTGCCCTCCGAGGTTGTCGTTGGCCGAGTAGGAGAAGGGCAGGCCGACGTAGCCACCGAGCTGCGTCCAGCCGCAGCGGCTGTTGCGCTTGGTGTCCCAGTCGGCGTAGGCCTTGATGAGCTCGTGCACGTGCGGCGTGTCGCAGGCGGCGGGGAAGTCGGACGAACCGGTGGCGTCCTTGAGCGCGTCCTCGCAGGAGAGGAGCTCCGCCTCCGCAGTCTCCGGCGTGACCGTGCCGTTGGCCTCACCGCGCAGCGTCTGCCACACCTTGCTGCGCGCGTTCATCGAGTCCTCGGAGGGGAGCGACTCGATGTCGTGCGCATTCTCGTGGAGCGGCGCGTAGTAGGCGCCGAGCTCCTGGGTGCCGCGACGCTTGGTCTCCTCGCGCAGGCTGGAGATCGCCTCCTTGACGGCGGCGAGGGTGGCCGCGTTCTCCGGGCCGTCCTCGCCGATCCACTTGGCGGTGCAGTAGGCGCGGGTGACGCTCGACTTGGTCCACACCGCCGGGAAAGCAGCGATGTACGGCAGGGCGCTGGCGCTGACGCCACGAACGCCGGTGTCTCCGAAGAACGGGATCTGCACCGCGGCAGCGACGCCGGCGGTGACGCCGTAGCGCATCAACTTCCCCGACTTGAGCTCGGAGGTGTCCGGGTCGGCGGTCTTCGGCGCCTTCGGCTCCTCGCGATCGTGATCGCGCGTGTGCTCGTGCTCGTAGTCGCGTTCGCGGCGGCCATTGCCGATCATCGGCGGCGCGGGACGCTCCGGCGACTGCGCCTGGGGAACCACCGCGGGCGGCGGAGCGACAGGAGCCGCAGGGGCAGCGGCCGGGACGGCATGCGCGGGGGCCACGGGAGCCGGGCCGGCGTCGGTCGACTTCGTCTGCGCGCGCGCGATGGCGCTCACGCCGAGGAGACAGGACAGAGAGACGAAGGAGAAAGCCGCGACTTTTCGCATGGCGGCGGACGCTAAGAGCGAGGACCGTGGCTGTCTACGCGATTCAGCCTCAAGCGCGCGCTCGCGCTCTCGAGAACATTTTTACAACGGTAGAGCGCCCTGGCGAGCGCGTCTATGCGGGCCGCGGGAGCTGGTAGACGTCTCGCTCGAGATCGTCGGGAAAGACTCGACGATCGGTCTTCACCCCGCCGAGACGCTCCACCAGGGTGCGCGCTGCCGCGTTCGCGTCGTTCATGTACGTCTCGACGACCTCCCAGCCGAACCCCTGGTAAGCGTGCGAGAGGGCGGCGAGCGACGCTTCCTGCGCCAGACCCTGTCCACGGGCGGACGGCAGCAGCCACCAGGTGAGCTCCCGCGGCCACCCTCGGCCTTGCCAGAAGCCGCAGGCACCGACGAGATCCCCCTCGGCGCGGCGGTGGAGGGTCCACACGCCGTAGCCCTGGAGGTGCCAGCTTCCGAGATCACTGGCCAGCCGACTCCACGCGGCGCCCGCCGAGAGCGGCCCTCCGTACAATCGTGAGGCCGCCGCGTCGGTGTAGAAGCGCTGGTACAGGTCGTCGCTGGCGGAGCTGGGCGGAACGAGCCGCAGGCGGCGCGTTTCGAGGGTCGGGATGTCCACCTCGCCATTGTACGCCAGCACGCATGAAGCGTGGACGCTCCGACATCTACACGCCTCGTCCGCCTGTCTCTCGCTGCTGCCGCGCCCTACGCGGCGCGTCGTCACTGTATAGTTCTCGGGTGATCGACGCGAAGGCTCACCGGCGGATGCGCTCCGCCGGCGATCTCTACGGTCGATCGCGCGTGGGCCCGCTCTTCTACGCCATCGCCTGCATCGTCAGCGCGTGGGTTGCTGGCTATCTGCACCCCCTGCGGCTCCTCGGGTGGCTCCCGGCGGTCTGCTTCGTCGTCATGTTCCTCCTGCGCAACGCCAATCGTCCGCCGACGAGCTTCGTCGATCCGGCCGCCTACCAGCGCTGGCGCGTCCGTCACTGGGCGCTGATCCACGGCGGGTGCCTGCTGTGGGCGGCGGTCTCGACCTACTTCGGCTCCGTCGAGCGCGACGCCTGGCTCCCCTTCACCGTCGTGGTGGTCATCTCGGTCGCCCTCGGCGCGGCGCTCGCCCAGGCGTTCTCCATGGAGCCGCGGCAGACGACGCTGACCCTCGTCTTCCTCTACGCGCCGTCGATCGTCCTCTTCGTCATCGTGCCGATGCTGCGACCCATCGCGGTGACGCTGTTCGTGTACATCCTCTACCAGCTATCGAGCCTGCGGCGCGTGGCCCACGAGTACGACCAGCAGATCGAGACCGAGCTCGCGCTGCAGCTCAGTCGCGCGGAGGTCGAGCGGATGACGCGGGTCGACGCGCTCACCGGGCTGGCCAATCGACGCGAGTACGAGAACGTCTACCCCAAGGCCTGGCAGCAAGCGGCGCGCTCGCGCGGGGAGATCGCCTTGCTGGTGTGCGATCTCGTTCACTTCAAGAAGCTGAACGACGGTCACGGTCACCTCGCCGGCGACGCCTGCCTGCAGCACTTCGCCCGGCTGGTGGAGGAGTGCTTCCGCCGCGAGATCGATCTGCTCGCGCGCATCGGCGGGGAGGAGTTCGTCATCGTCCTGCCGGGATCGACGGTCCACGAGGGGGAGCGCATGGCGGAGACGCTGCGCGCCCGGCTCGAGGAGCGGCCGTGCGAGTGGCAGGGGAAGAGCCTGCCCATGACGGTGAGCATCGGTGTCGGCAGCGCCGCCTGGGCGGCCGATCCGAAGCCCGAGGCTACCTTCGCCCGCATCGACGCCGCCTGCTACGAGGCGAAGATGAACGGCCGCAACCGCGTGGTCGTCGCGCCGACCTGACGCCCTCAGCGCGCCAGGCTGGCGCGCAGCTCGTGCATCGAGGGGGAGCCGAACGACAGCAGCTTGTCGTTGTAGGCACGCTCGTTGAAGTCGGGCTGCTTCTCCGCCTCCGCGCGCAGCTTCATGAATTCCGAGAAGCCGTAGAAGTACGTCGACAGCTGCCCGTGCGAGATGCGCGCGCGCGTCCACTTGCCGACCGCTTCTCCTTCTTCCTGTAAGGCCTCGGTCTCCATGAGCGCGACCGCCGCGTGCTCGTCCATCGTCCCGGCGTGGATCTCGTGGTCGAGGATGGCGTTGACGCACACGCGGGCGAGCATCTTGAGGCGCTGCATGCGGACGCGCGGCCCGCCGAAGCCGTGCTTGGCCATGAGCCACTCGGTGTAGACGGCCCAGCCTTCCTCGAAGGAGCCGTTGGTGAAGATGGTGCGCGGCGAGCCCTTGAAGGTGTTGGCGTGCATCGCCTGCAGGTAGTGGCCGGGCATCGCCTCGTGGACGATGAGGTCGGCGAGCATGCTGTGGTTGTACTCGCGGTAGAACGAGGTCTTGCGCGCGGCCGGCCAGTCGGCGGGCGTGGGGGAGATGGTGATGTGCGTCTCCTGCTTCGGCTCGAGGGGCCCGGAGGATTCGCAGAAGGCCACGGCCACGCCGCGCTCGTACTCGGGCATCTCCATCACCCGGCAGGAGTCGGCGGGGAGGCCGACGAGATCGTGGCTGCGGACGAAGTCGGTCGCCGAGGCGAGCAGCTTGCTGGCGTCGGCCACCACCGTGGCGTTGGTGGGGCGATCCTCGGCCAGGTGCGCGAGCACCTCGCGCACCACGCGCTTCTTCGCGGCGTCGGTGGTCATCGGCGGGAGAGGGCGCTTGCCCATCAGCTCCGGCCAGAGCTCCCGGGCGCTCTGGGCCATCTCGTCCTGGGTCTTGGCCAGGAGCGCGCGCGCTTGCACCACCAGATCGTCGGCGTCGACGTCGGTGTCGAGGTGCAGGCGGAGGAGGGTGGCCAGCTTCTCCTTGCCGACACGGAAGTCCCCGTCGCTGCGTGCCAGGACCTCGCCTTCGAGGAGCTTCTGCAGATCGTGGAGCGCGACCGATGCCTGCTTGGCCGCGGCGAGGACGGTGTCCTTCTTCTCGGGAGCCTGCGCCAGCAGCTCGGCGAAGGTGCCGTCGACCAGGTCGAGCAGCCCCTTGTTCTGCTTGATGGCGGTCTCGGTGACGATGCGCGCCGGGTGGGTGATGCGCGCCCGGGCGGCCGCGACGATCGGCGCGATGGACGAGAGACGGGACGCCAGGCTGTCTGCACGCGCGGCGGCTGGCGCGAAGCTCCGCGTGAGGAACGGATCGAGCCCGTCGCCGACGAGGCGCACGTACAGCAGCGGGTTCGTCTCCGCCGAGCGCATCTCGTCGCGGTCGAACCTCCACTGCGCCAGCGCGTTCGCGAGGATCTCGGCGTCGAGGTGCTGCGTCGGCGAGAGCTCGGAAGCCGGGATCTGCTGCAGCTCGCGCCCGATGCGCTCGTAGACGGCGCGATCGCGCGCCTCGCCGGCGGCCGACAGATCCGGCCACTCGCCGTCGTGCTCGTGCATCCCCAGCGTCGTCGCCGAGGTGGGTTCGCGCCGGAGATACTCGGCGAGGAAGTCGGCCCAGAGCCGCTCGTAGCGAGCGTCCGCGGTCGGCGCGCTGGCCGGAAGCGCGCTGCTCGAGGCTGCCGGCGAAGGAGGAGGGGGCGGCGGCGCGGGCGCTGGCGTCGCGTCTCCACAGGCGACGAGGGTGAGGAGCGCAAGCGGGGCAAGCGAGGAGACGGCGAGGAGCGCGCGGGTCTTCATGGGGCGCGCAGAGCTTAGATCATCGACGCTTCCAGCGGACGGCCCGGTGGCTGTCGAAGACCGCTTGAACACCGGTCACCTTGCCGTTTGCGCCCGGTGCGCGCGCGAAGACGAGGCTGTACTCGCCGCCGGCGAAGATGTCCGGAGAGAGAGGCGTGAGCGTGGCGGCGAGGTGGCGCTTGCCCGCCGGGAACGCGCGCAGCTTGCCGTCGGCGAGCTCCACCTCGAGATCGGCGGTCACCTCGTCGCTCGTGTAGCGGCCGACGTAGCTCGCCAGGGCTCTGGTGCCTGCCTTCTCGGCCGCCTGCGGGGTGAACCGCTCGAAGGTCATCGTCGGATCCCCCGGCGCGACGCGCACCACCCGCGCCGTCGGCTTGCCGTTGCCGCTGGCCGGCTCGAACGTCCAGCGCGAAGTGGAGCCCGGCACGCGGAAGGACCGGTCGTCGATCCGCTCCATCGTCGTCGGCGGCTGCGCCGGATCGAGCGACGAGCTCGCGGTCAGCGTGCTGCCCTTCGCGGTGAACACCCGCAGCATCAGGCTCCCCGGGTCGAGGTACGCACCGGCGAAGACGTCGGCGCTCGTCGTGGCCGTGCTCGCCGCCGATGCCGGCGTCGCATCCGCTCCTGCCGCTGGCGACTTCGCGGAGAGCGCAGGCAGCGCTGCCGCCGCGACCGCGCGGGTCAACGCCAGCGGGTTCACGTCGTCGCGGTTGCACAGCACGGTGGTCGACCAGCGCTCGGTCGGGTAGCGGCGGGCGTCGCTGATGTAGCCGGCCCAGCCCCCCGAGTGCTCCTCGAGCGGGAGACCGTGATCCGTCTTGATCATCAGCCCCATGGCGTAGGGCAGCTTGGTGCCGTCGGTGAGGGTGCCGGGGGTGCGCATCGTCTCGAGCCAGAGCTTCCCGCCCACCTTCGGGTCGTAGAAGTTCGCGTCCCAGCGCGACAGGTCCTCGATCGTCGACTGGACGTTCCCTTCGCCGGTCACCGCGCGGCTGCTGGTGTTGAGCTGGAATCCTCCCCCTTCGCGCGGCGAGTACCCGGTCGCCCGGCGCGGGAGCACCCGGGCCGGGTCGTCGAGGATGGACGTGTCCTTCATCCCCAGCGGCCCC
>JAMFST010000557.1 GCA_026225435.1 Labilithrix luteola | reverse complement strand
CCCCGGCGTCGACCGCTGCTAACTCCAGAGATCGCGCTTCAGCGCCTGCAGCATCGCCGTCGCCGCGCCGTACGTCTCGGGCACGCACCCTTCGACCGCGTTCTCCGTGGCCATCGCCTCGAGCGAGCGCACCGGCCTCGACGCGATCACCCGCCGCGTCACCCGCGCCCCCGACCGCGCGGCGAGGCGCACCATCGCCAGCGTGTGGCGCACTTCGTCCCTCGCCGCCCGCCACGCCGCCCGGGAGGAGAGAAGGCCGTGCAAAGCCCTGGCGGCGTTCAAGGTTTCGTCGGCGACGTGATTTCTGCGCGCTTCGCGAGACTCGAACCGGCCGGCGACCATTTTGGCGGGGTGACGCGATGGCCCCGCCCAGGTCCTGAGGAGCTCGCCGTCCTGCATGTACTTTGCGCAGACCCACGCCGAAGGCACCGAGCAGCGCGTCGCGAACAGGTCCGGGGGGCGCGAGCGGCGAAGGTCGCTAACCGCAGCACGCCTCGAGCGCCGACGCGATCCTCCGGAGGCGCGCCGCGATGTCGCGCGTCTCGACATGGTAGAAGACCTCCTTGCCGCGCTTGTCGGCGACGACCAGCCCCGCATCGCGCAGCGTCGCGAGATGGCGCGACACGACCGACATGTCGACGGCGCAGCAGCCAGCATTCGCCGCGTCGGTCACCGTGCGCGGTGCGCGCTCGAGGGCAAGCCACGCGAGCAGCGCGACGCGGTTCGGGTCACAGAGCGCCTTGAAGAACGTGGGCGGGAGCAGCTCCAGCAGCGCCATCGCGCCTCGACGCGCCGAGCTCATGCCCTCATCGGCGTGCAGAAGGAGCCGAATGAACGGCTCCCACACGCAACGAGCACGAGATGATGCACGGCCGCTAGAGTCGACACGACGACAAGCGACGCGACGAGCGCTGGAACGCACCGCGCACGCGACGCCGCCGGTTCCCAGATCCTGGCGGCAACTGCGAGCGCGATGGCGCCGACATGAAACACCGTCGCGCCGACATGAAGCGCGACCTCCGAGGACGGAAGCCCACCAATGCTCTTCCGGCTCTCCGGCTCGACCATCACGTCAAGGACCGTAGCGATGACGTCGAGGGCGACGAGAAACGCCGCAAGCGGCAGCCCGACGTCGCGGTTCGCCAGATAGAGAGCCCACAGCGTGGGTGGAAGCAGCACGGCGCGCGCCGTATGAAGCACGTGCTCCAGGCGCGACTCCGGGCGCTCCCACAGCCGGAAGCGGATCATGTGAAAATAGAAGCCGTCGACGCCACCGGCAGCGAGGAAGCAGAGCAAGAACAACAGACTCGTCCACGTGAGCATGCATCCACCTTTGTGTAGCGATTGGCGCGACACGCGACGACTATTGCATAGTTGCGTCTTCATGCAATCGTAGGGGGACGCGGCCTGTCGAAATTCTCGGTGTCCGAGCCCGACGCGGTCCAGGAGCCCACGCGACATGGGAGGTCGAGAGCGCGAACTCTCGGCCTTCTGCCTTTTGTGACGACTGCGTCGCGATTGTCGCCCGGTCCGAATGCCGCGGGCGACTTCCCGCCGGAGTGGCCGGTTACAAGCGGGGAACGTGCCTACGCGAAGCCCCTCAAATTTCCGCACTTGCTGCGCGCAAGGAAGCCAAAGTGTCCCCGACTCAGATCAGCTTCATCGAATCACTGCGACTCATGCGCGACGAGTGGTGGTGGTCTTCCGCGACGAGCCCCGGCGCTCTCCGCGCAGACGGCGAAGCTACCCGCGCGCCGTCAAGATCAAGATGAGCAACTACGCCCGAAAACGACCCGTCGTGCCGCCCCCAAAGTGTGCGGCATTGGAGCTAGCGCTTCTTCCCCAGGCTACTCTTCAGCTCGTCCAGCTCGCGTCGTAGCTCGGCGACGTCGTCGTCTCGCCTTCGCGACGCCGCCCTGGCCTCGTCTTCCGTTGCCGGTGTCTCCGCCTCGGTGCGAGGCGGCGCTGGCGACGACCCGCTCGCCGCGCCTTTCGACGAACGCGCCTTTCGCGCTCCCGTCGCGGCCGCAGCCACGCGAAACGGCATCGCCGCGATCGCCGACAGCGGCGCCAGCGCCGAGAAGGGCGACAACATCCCGGCGTGCTTCTGCGCGTCCTTCGCCTGCAGGTACATCTCGAGCGCGAACGAGACGTACCTCCCGAGGAAGTCTGCCAGCGCGTCGTCCCCCATGCGGATCATCTGCTGGAGCAGCGTCACCGGCAGGAGCCTCGCCGCGTGCCGGTCCTCGAAGATGATCTGCACCAGCGTCTCCGCCGTGAGATCCGCGTCGGTCTGCGCGTCCACCACGCGCACCTCGGCACCGTTGCGGATCTTCGCCGCGATCTCGCCGAGGCGGACGTAGCGACTGTCCTCCGTGTCGTAGAGCCGGCGGTTCCCGTACTTTTTGACGATCACGCAGCGCAGCTTACGCTGACGCTCAGGCCTTGGCGCGCGCGTACGCCTACGCCTACCTGGAGCCAGCTCGAGAATCGACCGTGACCAGGGGGGGCGGTGCGAGGATTTTTGCTGCGCCGCAGCGAATCGTAGCTACGCTGAACATGTGTATTTTGCCTACGAGCTGAGCCGAAGCTTCCTCCAGCCGATGAACGTCTTCGCAGGAGCAGCACGCGCGGTCCTGGCGGCGCATCCGGTCGGTCGTCCCGCCGCCGCCGCCTTCGAGATGGTGGAGCGAGCCACCCGCCGCTACCCGAAGCCATCCTGGGATCTCGACACCACGACCCTCGCGGCGGAGGGTACGGAGGTGCGCGTGCACCGGCAGATCGCGCTGGTGACGCCGTTCTGCGAGCTCCTCCGCTTCGCGCGCGAGGTCGATCCGTCGCGTCCGGCCGATCCCAAGGTGCTGGTCGTCGCGCCGATCTCCGGCCACCACGCGACCCTCCTGCGCGAAACCGTGCGCGAGCTGTTGCCGGCGCACGACGTCTACATCACGGACTGGATCGACGCACGCCTCGTCCCGGCGGACCGCGGCCCCTTCGGTCTCCACGACTACATCGATCTGCTCATCCAGATGCTGCAGAAGCTCGGCCCCGACGCGCACATCCTCGCCGTCTGCCAGCCGTGCCCTGCGGTCCTCGCGGCCGTCGCCCGCATGGCCGAGGATGGCGATCGTTCGACCCCCCGCACCATGACCCTGATGAGCGGCCCGGTCGACTCCCGGATCAACCCGACCAAAGTCGGTGAATTCGCCGAGAAGCACTCTCTCGCCAAGTTCGAGCGGACCGTCATTCATCGCGTGCCTCCGGGGGAGCCCGGCCACGGGCGTCCGGTCTATCCAGGCGTCCTCCAGTTGAACGCCTTCCTCTCCATGGACCCGCTCCGTCACATGGAAGCGCACCTCAAGCACGCGAAGCACGTCGCGTTCGGCGACGACGACGCGGCGCAGAAGCACCGCCGCTTCTACGACGAGTACTTCGCCGTGATGGACATGCCGGCCGAGTTCTACCTCGAGACCGTGGGCGAGATCTTCCAGGAGCAGACCCTCGCGCGCGGCACGATGATCCACCATGGCCGCAAGATCCGCCCCGAGGCGATCGACCACACCGCGCTCCTCACCGTCGAGGGCGGCAAGGACGAGATCACCGCGCCGGGACAAACGTACGCCGCACACGCCCTTTGCCGCGGTCTGCCCGCGAACGAGAAGCGCCAGCACCTCCAGGCCGACGTCGGTCACTACGGCACCTTCAGCGGCACCGCCTGGCGCCAGGAGATCGCCCCCGTGATCGGCGCGTTCATCCGCGAGCACTCCGCGCCGTCCCCCTGACCGCTGCCCGACCGGCGCGTGACATGTTTGTTGCGGTGCAACATTTCAGGTTGACGCTCCCGGTCACGGCGTTACCTTCGGTGGCGTTCGACGGCCAATTGCGGCCGCGATCGCCACACAAAGGGGAATTTCCATGACCGAGAGCATCTTTCCGCAGGCGCAGCAAATCGTCGATTTCTGGACCAAGGCAGCGAAGGCCAACGCCGCGACCCTCGAGTCGGTGATCGACACGTCGTTCCAGGCGACCAAGGCCACCTTCGGGTTCGCGACGCAGATGTCCGAGCAGTGGGGCAAGCTCGCGGCCGACGCCGTCAAGCGCGTCACCGACTCGACCAAGAGCGTCTGAGCGGGGAGGAGGATCTCCAGGCCGGCGCGCCCGTCGAACGGGGCGCCGGTCGGCTCAGCGGGAATCGGCGCGACGATTTCGCCTTCGGGCGTGTCTCCGGCCGCCCTTGCGGTTCCGCCGGGCCAGGCGCATGGTTTCGACCGGGGGCCGATGAACGCTGCAAGGGGGAGCTCGGACGATGCCTTCGCGCGATGAGATCGCGCGCGAGGTGCTCGACAGCCTCCAGGAGGGCTGTCAGGTCATCGGGTTCGACTGGCGCTACCTGTACGTCAACGACGCGCTCGTGCAGCAGGGGCGGCTCGCCCGCGAAGAGCTCCTCGGGCGGACGATGATGGAATGCTACCCGGGGCTGGAGTCCCAGCCGTTCTTCTCCGTCCTGCAGACGTCCATGGCGGCGCGCGCGCCGGGCCGCGTGGAGATCGAGTTCGAGTTCGCGGACGGATCGGCGGGCACCTTCGATCTACGGGTCGTCCCCGTGCCCGACGGCATCTGTGTCCTGTCGCTCGACACCACGGAGATCAAGCGGGCGGAGGCGACCCTACGCCGCAACGAAGAGCAGCTCCGTCAGGCGCAGAAGATGGAGGCGGTGGGCCTCCTCGCGGGCGGGGTGGCGCACGACTTCAACAACATCTTGTCGGTCATTCTCAGCTACTCGCAGCTCCTCCTCGGCGACCTGAAGGAGGGCGAGCCGATGTGGAACGACGTCGAGCAGATCCACCGGGCGGGCGCGCGCGCCGCCGACCTCACGCGACAGCTCCTCAGCTTCAGTCGCCACCAGGTCATCGAGTCGAAGGTCCTCGACCTGAACGACGTGCTCGTGGGCGTCGACAAGATGCTCCAGCGCGTCCTCGGCGCCCACATCGATCTCGTCTCGCGCCCGGCGCCGTCCCTCGGCCGCGTGCGCGCGGATCGCGGGAGCATCGAGCAAGTCGTCATGAACCTGGCGATCAACGCGCGCGACGCGATGCCCACGGGCGGCAAGCTCACCATCGAGACGGCCGACGTCGTCCTCGACGAGGAGTACGCGCGCGGTCACCTCGGCGTGAAGCCAGGGCCGTACGTCATGCTCGCGGTGACCGACACCGGCGTCGGCATGGACAAGGCAACCGTGGGCCGCATCTTCGAGCCGTTCTTCACCACCAAGGGGGCGGGCAAAGGCACCGGGCTCGGGCTGTCGACGGTGTTCGGTATCCTCCAGCGCAGCGGCGGCTCGATCTGGGTCTACAGCGAGCCGGGCCGAGGGACGACGTTCAAGGCGTACCTGCCGTGCGTGGACGCGGTCGTCGACGTCGAACGAGCCACCGTGGCTCCCCTGGATCTGCGCGGTTCGGAGACGGTACTCCTGGTCGAAGACGATGAGCAGGTGCGGGTCATCGTGCGCGAGATCCTCCGCAAGAGCGGCTATCACGTGATCGAGACGCGCAACGCTGGCGAGGCTCTCTTGCACGCCGAGAAGGATCCCGAGGAGATCCACCTGCTGCTCACCGACGTGGTGATGCCGCAGATGAGCGGCCCGGAGCTCGCCGCGCGTCTCGAGGTGCTCCGTCCGCGGATGAAGGTGCTCTGCATGTCCGGCTACACGGACGACAGCGTCGTTCGCCACGGCGTCATCGAGGCGCACATGGCCTTCGTCCAGAAGCCCATCACGCCGGACGCGCTGACCATCAAGGTGCGCGAGGTGCTGGACGGCGACGGACGCCGGGCGGTGATCCCGACTTCCACAGCACCGCTTCGATGACCAGCCCGCTGCCCGATCCGGAGCGCAAGCGAACGTCGCTCAGATCCCGACGAAGCGCGCGACGCCGCGATGATTCTGCCCCGGATCGTCCGGTCCGTAGGTGAGCTCCGAGCCCCAGGAGTTGCGGATCTCGTCGCCATGCTTGTGGAACACGCGGCGTTGAGCCTTGTCACTCCACGACGACGCTCGAGTCACCGCGGACATAGCGGTCGAGGAAGCGCTCGGTCAGCCGGTCGGCGGCGAGCGTGT
>JAMFST010000556.1 GCA_026225435.1 Labilithrix luteola | reverse complement strand
CGAGTACTCGGGCATGAAGTTCGGGATGTTCTACTTCGCCGAGTACATGGAGGTCGTCACGAGCTCCATGATCCTCGTGACCATCTTCCTGGGCGGCTGGGCGCTCCCGTTCATCCACCGCGACGGGATCACCATCTCGTTCGGCGGCACGGTCTTCGTGCAGCAGCACCTGGCGCACGGCTTCCTCGAGCTGCTCGGCGTGCTCGTCTTCTTCGGCAAGACGCTCTTCCTCTGCTTCATCCAGGCGTTCGTCCGCTGGAGCCTCCCGCGCTTCCGCTACGACCAGCTGATGAAGCTCGGCTGGCGCGTCCTGTTGCCGGCCTCCTTCCTCAACATCTTCGTCACCGGCATCCTGATGGGCGTGCTCATCGGCTTCGACCACACGCAGAACCCGGCCATCGCGTCGGCGCTGCAGCTCCTCGCGGATCTGTCGCAGGCGGTCGTGGCGCTGGTCATCACCTGGGCTGTCCTGCAGGTGGTGCTCGGCATGCTCAAGCCGAAGGCGCGTCTCCGCTGGATCGTCGGCTCGTCGGCGACGCAGGCCGACGCGGTCGGCGGCACCAAGTCGGCTCCGATGCAGGCCTGAGCGCCAGGCGACAGATTTTCGAGACCATCATGCCCCACGCCTTTCCCAAGAAGCCCGCCGCCTCCGCCAACCTGCACGTCGTCGCGCATCCCAAGCGCGACGTGCACACGCAGTCGTACCTGCCCGAGGTCGTGGCCGGCGTCGGCGTCTCGATGAAGCACTTCTTCGAGAACACCCGCGAGATGCTCCGCGGCGAGCGCCCCGATCCGGTGACCGAGCGCCTCGACCCGGGCATCAGCACCATCTCCTACCCGGAGCAGAAGCGCCCCTACCCGGAGCGCTTTCGCGGCGTTCACCGCCTCACCCAGCGTGAGGACGGCAGCCCGCGCTGCGTCGCCTGCCTGTGCTGCTCGACGGCGTGCCCGGCGCAGTGCATTCACATCGAGGCGGGCGAGTACCCCGAAGGCGACCGCCGCCACGGCTACGAGCGCTTCCCGGTGAAGTTCGTCATCGACGAGCTGCGCTGCATCTTCTGCGGTTACTGCGTCGAGGCGTGCCCCTGCGACGCCATCCGCATGGACACCGGCGCGCACGCGACGCCCTACGACTCGCGCGACCAGTTCATCTACCGCAAGGAGGTCCTCCTCGACTTCCCCGGTCGCGACGGCACCGTGCTGACGCAGAACCCGCGACACGAGCCGGGCGAAAAATCGCACCCGGGCGTCACCCGCCTCGCTGGGCATTGAAGACGTCGATCGTCGCCGCGGCCTGCTTCGCCGCGGCGCTCGGTTGCGCGAAGGACAAGGACACCGCGGCTCCGAGCGCCGCGCCGGCAACTTCTGTCGGCGTCGCCTCCTCTTCGTCGACGGTGGCGACCACCTCCGCTCCGGTGGCCGCTGCTGCGATCGTCGATGCCGCGGCCGCCTCTCCCGCGCGCCCGCCGGCGGACCTCGACGTGCTGGTCATCAGCATCGACAGCCTGCGCGCGGACATGCCGTGGGCCGGGTATCCGCGCCCCATCGCGCCGCGGCTCACCGCGCTCGAGGCGCAGTCGGTCTCGTACACCGAGGCGCACTCCATCTCGTCGTACACGTCGATGAGCCTCGGCGGGTTCCTCGGCGGGAAGCTGCCGAGCGAGCTGTCGCGCGACGGGTACTTCTTCGGCACCTACGCCAAGAGCAACCTGTTCTTCCCGGAAGTGCTGCAGAAGGCCGGCATCGTCACCCTGAGCGCGCACGCGCACGGGTACTTCAAGAACGCCGGCTTCGAGCAGGGGTTCGACAAGTACGAGATCGTCCAGGGGCTGAAGTGGAACAACACCACCGACGAGAACGTGACCGGCCCGCAGCAAGAAGCGATCGCCGAGCGGCTCCTCGGAGACGCGGCGCTCGCGGAGCCGAAGACGCGCTTCTTCGCCTGGTTCCACTTCCTCGATCCGCACGACCGCTACATGGCGCACGACAAGGACGGCATCTCGTATGGCAAGAGCCTGCGTGACCGCTACGACGGAGAGGTCACCTTCTGCGATCAGCAGATCGGCAAGCTCCTCGACTTCGTCCACGCGCAACCCTGGGGTGCGCGCACGGCGATCATCGTCACCGCCGACCACGGCGAGGCCTTCGGCGAGCACCACCAGTACGTCCACGGCTTCGAGCTGTGGGAGAACCTGGTGCACGTTCCGCTCTTCGTCTCGCTCCCCGGCGTCGCGCCCCGACGGGTGACCACGCCGCGCAGCGCGCTCGATCTCGCGCCGACCATCCTCGATCTCTTCGGTCTCCCCGCCGAGCCGGCCTTCCGCGGGACCAGCTTGGTCCCCGAGCTGTACGGCGCCGACCAGCCGCCGCGAGACGTGCCCATCGACCTGCCAGCGACGAGCGACAACGACCGCCGCCGTGCGCTCATCCACGTCGAGGGGAAGGCGCTGCAGAAGGTCATCGCCTTCGGCACCCAGAACCGCATGCAGGCGTTCGACCTCGACGCCGATCCGGGCGAGCTGGCGCCGATCAGCAGCGGCGATATGTTCACCGCCATGAGCGCCCGCCTCAAGGCGGTCGACGGCGAGACGCACGACCTCCCGCCGACGTCGTGCAAGGAAGGCTGCCTCAACGGCGGCTACGCGAAGAAGAAGCCGGACTGACGACGACCACTCTCACGACCGCCCGAAAGGATCTCCCGATGCAGATCACCCCCATTGCCTGCCTGAGCGACAACTACGCGTACCTCGTCGTCTGCCCGGGGACGCGCAAGGCGGCCATCGTCGATCCCTCCGAGGAGGCGCCGGTGAACAAGGTGGCCGACGAGGCGCGCGCGGCCGATCCGCGGCTCTCGATCGAGGCTATCTGGAACACCCACCACCACCACGATCACGTGGGCGGCAACGAGGCGGTCAAGAGCCACGTCGGCGCGAAGAAGATCTACGGGTACCAGTCGGACAAGGGGCGTATCCCCGGGCAGACCGAGCTCCTCGAGAGCGGCGACTCGTTCGAGCTCGGCGACCTGAAGGTCCGCACGATTCACATCCCCGGCCACACGCTCGGGGCCGTGGCCTACGTCGTGACCGCACCGGGCGGCGCTGGCAAGCCGGACGAGACCGCGGTCTTCACCGGTGACACGCTCTTCCTCGCCGGCTGCGGGCGGCTCTTCGAGGGGACGCCGGCGCAGATGCGCGCGTCACTCGTCGCGCTCGCCGGCCTGCCGAAGGACACCAAGATCTACTGCGGCCACGAGTACACCGAGTCGAACCTGCGTTTTGCCAGCTCGGTCGAGCCGAACAACCCCAACATCGCCACCATGCGCGCCAAGGTCGCCGAGGAGCGCGGCGCCGGCCGCCCGTCGGTCCCCTGGACCCTCGAGGAGGACCTCGGGGTGAACCCGTTTCAGCGCGTCGACTCGAAGGAGATCCGCGCGACGCTGGGCATCGCCGCGGACGCCGACGACGCGACCGCCCTGGGCGCCATCCGCAAAGCCAAGGACAACTTCAAGTGATCGGCCGCTGACGACGGCGGCGCCGACTCAAGGCGCCGTCCAGTTCGTGATCGACGGATCGAGCGTCCCGTACCAGTCGACCGACGTGCCGCTGTGGTCGCCGGCGACGGTGTACGTCTTGAGCGGGAAGCCGGCCGCTTCGATGACCTTCCAGTCGGCCTGCACCATGCTCAGCGGGTAGTCGGGATCGCTCGCGTGGGCGATGTGGGCGATGTTGATCTTCCAGCTCGCGTTCGCCAGCAACGTGGCCTCGGCGGAGCCGTTGTCGGCGAGCGCGCCGTCCTCGATGAGGATGCCGCTGAAACGCTCCGCGCTGGCCAGACCGACCTTGTACGCGACGGCCGCGCCCGAGGAGTAGCCGCCCATGGTGACGTGCGCCTGGTCGACGTAGAAGCAGCTGGCGGCGTCGTCGAGGGCGGCGAGGACCTTGCCCGAGTCGGCGAGGTTCCAGCAGGACGAGGCGACATCCTCCACCGAGAGCGCGATGTACTTCTGCTTGTCGTTCTCGCGCTCGTTGGCATCGTCGTTGTACGCGGCCGGGCCCCAGGTGCAGAAGTTGTCGGCCGTGTCCCCGCAGCCGTGGGTCACGATGATGACCGGGTAGGGCTTGGTCTTGTCGTAGTTCGCGGGCAGGCGGACCGTGTAGCTCCCCTGCGGCGACATCAGGTCGAAGAAGCCGTCGCTGTTGGGCGTGTACGAGCAGGTCTTGGTGGGCGGCGTCGTGGCCGGGTGATGCCCGGTCGACGTGGTGCCGCCCGCGTCGCCGTTCCCCGTGCTGCCCCCCGCGTCGGTCGTGCCTCCGCCGGTGCTCGCATCCTGCTTGCTGCTCGTGGTGACGGTGACGCCAGCATCCGAACCGGCGCCTTCGCCGTCGCCATCCACGATGGAGGGCGTGGCGGCGCCGCCGCAACCGGACAGCTCGACGACCGCGACCGTCACCGTCGCCGCGGAGAGGAGCAAGGCGGGGAGCGAGAGCGATCTCATCACTTCATCATTCCTCGACGCGGTCGATTTTGCCAGGCTCAACCGCAGAACTTCACGGAGCGGTCCACTTGGTGACGAAGGGGTCGAGTGTGCCGTACCAGTCGATCGACGTGCCGCTGTGGCCGGTCCCCTCGCTGAAATCGTACGTCTGGATCGGGAAGCCGGCCGCCTTGATCTTCGCCCAGTCAGCCTGGACCTGCGCGAGCGGGTAGTCGCCGTCGTCGCTGTGCGCGATGTGGGCGATGTTGATCTTCCAGGTCGCGTTGGCGAGCAGCGAGGTCTCGGCGCTCCCGTTGTCGTAGAGCGCGCCGTCCTCGATGAGGATGCCGGCGAAGCGCGACGCGTTCGACAGGCCGACCTTGTAAGCGACGGCGGCGCCGGACGAGTAGCCGGCCATGAGCACGTGCGCCTGGTCGACGTAGAAGCAACTGGCGGCGGCGTCGAGCGCGGCCAGGACCTTGCCCGAGTCGGCGAGGTTCCAGCAGCCGCTGGCGACGTCCTCGACCGAGATGGCGATGTAGTCGAGCTGGTCGTTCTCCTCGGCGTTGGTCGACTGGTTGTAGGCCGCCGGAGCCCAGGAGCAGAAGTTCTCCGCCGTGTCGCCGCAGCCGTGCGTCCCGATGATGACCGGGTAGGCCTTGGTCTTCACGTAGCCGGCGGGGAGGCGGACGACGTAGGTGCCCTGCGGGGAGGTCAGCGTGGCGTAGCCGTTGGCGTCGGGCGCGTACGTGCACGTCTTCGACGGCGGGGTGGTCGGCGGGTGCGTGCCGGTCGGGGGCGTGGAGGACGCGTCGGGGGTGCTGCTGCCGCCGCCGTCCTTGCTCGTCCCGGTGCCCGCGTCGCCGGTGCCGGAGCTCGCGTCAGCGTCGTCGTCACCGCTGGCGGTGCTGGCGTCGCTGCCCGCGCCGGCGTCACCGTCGGGCGTCGCGGCCGGGGACGCGCCGGTGCTGGCCGGGGTGGTGGTGCTCGTGGTGTTCGTCGCGCTGGTCGTCGACGGCGTCTCGGAGCTCTCGAGGTCGTTGATCTCCGGAGTCGGCGCCCCGCTGCAGGCGACGGCAAACGAGGCGCTGGTGGCCCCAGCGATCGCGAGCAGGAAGAAACCGGACGGCGCACGTCGAGTACGTTGGCGGGACTTCATCGAGACGGACGGTAACCTCCGCGTGCAGCCCGCGCTCGCAAAGGCGTCACACCTCTTGCGCCAACGCAACGCTCTGCGTCACCTACCTACCCGCGCCCCGATGAAGCACATTTCTCCGGCGAACACGGGCGTTTGGACATCTCGCGCGGCGCGTATGGGCAATTTGATCGCACCGAGCTCCGCTCGTGGAGATACCGTGACGTGGTCTCGTGGGGGCTCGCACTGACATCGTCTCCGTCGTCGAGGCGGCGTACCGGACCGACCTCGCCGGCGCCGAGTGGCTCACGGCGGTCGCGGAGGCGATAGGTCCTCACCTGTTCGAGGGCATGGGCGGGATCGCCAGCTTCTTCGATCGCCGCGCGACCGAGCCGACGCAGATCGTCTCCAGCGTGACGAACCTCGGCGCCGATCCTGCGCTCGTCGCCGGCCTGCGCGCCGCCTTCGAGATGGGCACGCCGGCCGACCGCGACCGCTCGCTGCGGCAGGGAGGGCCGCTGCTCCGGCTGTCGGACCTCGCGGGCACGCCGCTCCTCGAGAATCCCTTCTACGGGCCGCTGGCGCGGAGCATCGGCTTCTCCGACCTGCTGGTGGTGCGGGCGATGAACCCCGACGGCACCGGTGCCTTCTTCGCTGCCCCCGTCGGCAGCAAGCGCAGGCGGGGCGCCGACTGGATCGCGCGCTGGTCGCAGCTCTCCGCGCACCTGGCGGCGGGGATGCGCCTGCAGCGCGCGGCCCACGCGCTCGACGCCGCCGGCGCGGTCTTCACCCCCGGAGGCCGGGTGCTCGCGCTCTCCGAGCGGACCGAGAGCGCGCGCGATCTGCTCCGCCATGCCGTCACCGAGATGGACCGCTCGCGCAGCCGGCGAGGTCGGCAGGACGAGCGTGCCGCGCTCGAGGGATGGCGCGCGCTGGTCGACGGCCGCTGGTCGCTCGTCGACCACTTCGAGGCGGACGGAAAGCGCCACGTCCTCGCGCTCGAGAACGCACCCGACGCGCCCGATCCGCGCGCGCTGGCGCCGGAGGAGCGGCCCGTCCTGCACTACGTGGCCATGGGGCACGCCAACAAGCTGATCGCCTACGAGCTCGGGATCCCCCTCGGCACGGTGGCGTCGCGCGTGGCCGGCATCATGCGCAAGCTCGGGGTGCGCACCCGCGTGGAGATCGTCGACCGCTACCTGGCGCTCGCCGAGATGGAGTTCTCCCCCCTCGGGCAGCAGATGTTCGCCGGCACGGCGGAGCGCAGCTCACCGAACGCCAGCGCCGCGCTCACCCCGGCCGAACGCGAGGTGACCGATCTGGTCACCCGCGGCCTGTCCAACAAGCGCATCGCCGAGCTGCGCCGCTGCTCACCTCACACCGTCGCGAACATCCTCGCCGGCGTCTTCAAGAAGCTCGGCGTGTCGTCCCGGGCTGAGCTCACGCGTGGATTCCCGGGGCCTCGTGCCCCGTCTCGTTGACGTACTCGGCGTAACCGCCTCCGTACACCCGGACAGACGGCGGTGAGGGGTCCTTCGGGTCCTCCGGTGCGGTCAGCTCGAGGACGCGGTTGGACAGCTGGCTGAGGAAGCGGCGATCGTGGGAGACGAAGAGCATCGTCCCCTCGTAGCTGGCGAGCGCCTCCACCAGCATCTCCTTGGTGCCGATGTCGAGATGGTTGGTGGGCTCGTCGAGGACGAGGAAGTTCGGCGGCTCGTAGAGCATCTGCGCCAGGACGAGGCGCGCCTTCTCGCCTCCGGACAGGATGCGGCAGGGCTTCTCGATGTCGTCGCCGGGGAAGCCGAAGGTGCCCGCGAGGGTGCGCAGCGAGCCGACCGACGCCTTGGGGAACTTGCTGACCAGGCTCTCCCAGACGCTGTCCTCCGGCTTGAGCAGCTCCATCGCGTGCTGGGCGAAGTAGCCCATCTTCACGCTGGCCCCGACCGCTACCTTGCCGTCGTCGGCGTGGCTCTCGCCGACGATCAGCTTGAGCAGCGTCGACTTGCCGGCGCCGTTGACGCCCATCACGCACCAGCGCTCGCCGCGGCGGATGAGCAGATCCATCCCGTCGTAGATGACCTTCTTGCCGAAGGCCTTCTTGACCCCTTCGAGCTTGGCGACGTCGTCGCCCGAGCGCGGAGAATCCGGGAAGTCGAAGCGGAGGCGCTTGGCCCGCTTGGGCGGCTCGAGGCGCTCGATCTTCTCGAGCTTCTTCACCCGGGACTGCACCTGGGCGGCGTGGCTGGCGCGCGCCTTGAAGCGGGCGATGAAGGCCTCCTCCTTGGCGAGCATGGCCTCCTGGCGGTCGACCGCGCTCTGCGCCTGCACGTCGAGCAACGCGCGCTGCTTCACGTAGTACTCGTAGTTGCCGCCGAAGATGGTCAGCTCGCCGCCGTCGATCTCGACGATCTTGCTGACGATGCGGTTCATGAACTCGCGATCGTGCGAGGTGAGGATGAGCGCGCCGTCGTAGTTCTTGAGGAAGGCCTCGAGCCAGATGATCGACTCGATGTCGAGATGGTTGGTGGGCTCGTCGAGCAACATCGCGTCCGGGCGCATCAAGAGGATGCGGGCGAGGGCGACGCGCATCTTCCAGCCGCCGGACAGGGCGCCGACGTCGCCGTCCATCGACTCCTGGGAGAAGCCGAGGCCGGCGAGGATCTCGCGCGCCTGGGCGTCGAGGGCGTAGCCGCCGAGCTCCTCGAAGCGCGCCTGCGCCTCGCCGAAGGCTTCGACCAGCTGCTCCATCTGGTCGAGCATGTCCGGATCGGCCAGCTGCGCCTCGAGGATGCGCATCTTGTGGCCGGCTTCGGAGACCGGGCCGGCGCCCGCGAGGGTGGCGTCGACGACGCTCATGCCCTTCATGTCGCCGGTGTCCTGGCTGAAGTAGCCGATGGTCGTCCCCTTATCGATGGCCACCATGCCGCCGTCGGGCTGCTCCTCCTTCATGACGAGGCGGAAGATCGTCGACTTGCCGGCGCCGTTGGGCCCGACCAGCCCGATCTTCTCACCGCGAAAGACGGCGCACGAGGCGTCCATGAAGAGGATCTGCCGACCGTGCTGCTTGGAGATGCCATCGAGACGGATCATGACGGCGCGCTCTATAGCGCGGTCTGACGAAGTCGTCAGACCCGACTTTGTCGCCGGGAAGGCACGCGCCTCCCCGCCCGGACCGGCAAAGCCGGCTGAGATGGGCGCGTCAGAGCGCTCCGATGTGCAGGGTGGTGATCTTCCAGGTGCCGTCGATCTTGCGCAGCTGGAGCTCGGCGGGGCGGCTCGCGCTGATGGACGAGCCGCCGCGGTGGCCCTCGAGGTGCGCCGTGGCCGAGACCTCGGCCAGGGTGTGGGGCTCGTCGAGGACGATGGCGCGGCGATCGAGGCGGACCTGGCCGTCGTGGAGCACGGCGCCGGCGCCCGTGGCCACCTGCTCGAGCGCGTCGAGCGAAGCGCCGCCTATCTCCGGCACGTCCGCGCGTGCGCTCGGCTGGAACGCGCAGTCGAACGCGCGGTGCACCCGCAGCCCGCGAGTCACCACGTTCGAGTCGGCGTCGACGTCACCCGCCTGGGTGAGGTCGTCGAGCAGCCGATTGATCTTCGCCTCGTCGGTCTGGCGGGTGAAGAACCAGACGCCGCCGGCCAGGAGGACGGCGGCGAGGGCGACGAGAGCGAGGCGCGGTTGCATCGTTGGACGTTACCGCGAGCCGCGCGGCTTTGTTCGCGCGGCTCCTACTCGCCGCCGACGGCGATGTCGTCGAGCGGTGCCAGTCGTGTCGGCACGATGGAGGGGACGACGGACGCGGTCGGCGCGGCGGGAGACGACTTGTCCGCGCGGGCTTTGCGGATGGCGACCGCGTCCTCCGGCTTCCAGCGCGTGAGCTGGGCGCCGGTCATGTCGACCACGCCGAGCTTGGCGAGGACCTTGATGACCTGGAAGGTGGGATCCAGCTCGAAGGCGCGGACGGCGAAGTTCGGGCTCATGCCGAACTTGTGGTGGTTGTTCTGGAACAGCTCGCCCGCGGTCAACACGTCGACGAAGAGCATGTTGCGCGAGACGTCGTCGCTGTTGAAGTTGCGGTACCCGTACTTGTGGCCGCACCAGTTGACGATGGCGCCGTGGACCGGACCCATGAGGAAATGGATCGGGAGCAGGGCCCACATCCAGAGCTGCGTCGCGAAGAAGTAGTAAAACGCCGTGTAGCCGCCCATCCAGGCGAAGCGCATCGGCCAGGACGAGCCGAGGACGTCGAACAGCTTCCAGTCCGGGAAGCCACCGTCGAAGCGCGGCTCCGGCGCCACGGTCTTGTACGTGTAGCCGTCGTACTGCTTCTTCGTCTTGAGCATCATCGTCAGCGCGTTCGACGAGAAGAGCGGAGAGTGCGGATCCTTCTCCGTGTCGCTGTACGCGTGATGCATGCGGTGCAGGATCGCGTAGCCGCGAGGCGAGAGGTAGCTCGAGCCCTGCGACACGTAGGTCAGCACGTGGAAGAAGCGTTCAGCCCCCTTCGACATGGTGAACTGGCGGTGCGCGCCATAGCGGTGGAGGAAGAAGCTCTGACAGAAGACGGACAGCTGCCAGTGCACCACGAAGAAAACGAGGATCGCCACGCACGATAAGTACGGGACGGCCCGGCCTGGTGCCGCCACGCTTCCGTCACGACCCACCGGCCGATTGTCACGGACCGGTCAGGTTTCTTCGGGAGGAGCCTCGGCTTTCGCTGCCGCCTGCCGCTCGGCGCGAGCCGTTTCCTCGCCTTCTTCGTCGGCGACGTGCGCCGCGATGCTCGCCCGCTCGCGCGTGAGGAAGTCGCCCACCGCCCGGGAGAGGCGCGGATCTTCCAGATGGTGGGCGGAGTAGGTCACTGTGGGCATGAAGCCGCGGACGCGCTTGTGCTCCCCACCGGCGCCGGGCTCGAAGACCGCCAGCCCCTGCTCGATGCACTGGGCGATGCCGTGATAGTAACAAACGTTGAAATGTAGAAATGGCAATTCGACCAGGCCGCCCCAGTAGCGGCCGTAGAGGACCTTGCCCTTCTGCACGTTGAAGGCGCCGGCGATGACCTCGCCGTCCTTGGTCGCCTGCACCCAGGCGAGGCGCGAGGAGAAGCGCTCGACGAGGAGGCGGAAGAACTTCTTGTTCAGGTAGCGGCGGCCCCAGTGGAACTTGTCGACGGTGACCGCGTAGAGCGCGTGCATCGTGTCGGCGGTCTCGCGCGTCAGGCGCTCCGGCGGGACCGTCTCGATGAGCACTCCGTCCTTGGCCGGCTGGGCGCGCTCTCGCTTGATCTGGTTGCGCCGCTTCGAGGAGAACGTCGCGAGGAAGTCGTCCCAGGTCTTGTAGTCGTGGTTCTTCCAGTGGAACTGGACGCCGAAGCGGGTCTGGGAGCCGGCCGACTTCCACGCTTGCAGCTCTCGCTCGCGGACGAAGAGGGCGTGCGTGCTCGACAGGCCGTTGGCCTGGGCGACCTCGCGGGCGGCGCGGGCGAAGGCGCGGGTGATGGCGACCCGATCCTCGCCCGCGGCGACGAGCACGCGTTCGCCGGTGGCCGGGGTGAAGGGGACGGCGAAGAGGAGCTTCGGGTAGTAGGCGATGCGCAGGCGGTCGGCGAGATCGGACCAGCCCCAGTCGAAGACGAACTCGCCTTCGCTGTTCAACTTCAGGTACGCGGGGGCGGCGGCGATGAGGCGGTCCTTGCCGGTCGCCTCGTCCTTTCGCCAGAGCGTGAAGTGGTACGGGATCCAGCCGGCCTTCTCGCCGACGCAGCCCGCTTCCTCGAGGCAATCGAGCCAGGTCCACTCGACGAAGGGCGTGGCCGGCCCCTCCGGCCCCTCGGCGTCGGTCAGCGCGTCCCAGTCCTCGCGCGGGACGTCGCGGACCCGCGGAAGGATGCGGAGCGTCAGCGCCTCCTCGGTGGGATCCGAGCCGGACGGGCGAGGCGTGCGGGGAGACGGGGGCATCGGCGTACGTGAAGGGCTCTCGCGACTGCGGAACGAGCGCCCGCGTCATGCTAGCGTTATTGGATGCGCCGAGCGTCGGTTCTGGTGGCGGTCACGGCGGTCTCGCTGGTGATCGTGAGTGCCTGCACGTCGTTCCCGGACCTGACCGTGGATGAGGCTGCGGGGGACGACGACGCGGCGAGCTCGAGCAACGGGGACGACAGCGGCAACGGGCAGGGAGGCGGCGACGACGCCAGTGGCGGCCAGGACGGCAGCGCCACCAAGCAGGACGGGAGCGCGGGCAGCAAGGACGGAAGCGTCGACGGCTCGAGCAGCACCAAGGACGCGGCCCCCGGCGTCGACGCCGCTCCGGACCGTTTTCTCATCCTGGTAAAAGTGCCGGTGCACGCTACGCTGCACCTTACGTTTCAGCGCGACGCCGACCCTGCCCCGGTCGAGCCGCTGGTCTTTGG
>JAMFST010000555.1 GCA_026225435.1 Labilithrix luteola | reverse complement strand
TGCGGTCCTCCGGCGCGAGCTGTGCGTAGTCGTTCCCCGACTCCCAGATGTGCCGGAGCGCGTGGTAGCCCTGCGCGCACGTCGGGCCGTCCATCTCGTCTTGCCAGTCGGCGCCGCCGTCGGTCGGTCCGTACAGGTAGCTCTGGTCGAGGCAGACATGGTGCGAGGTCCGGTCGCCGAGCGCGTGGATGTACACGCCGAGGCGCGCGTCCGCCAGGTGGTCGGCGTTGCCTCCCACCACCTGATCGAACGAGGTCGAAGGCACGTTCGGTCCCCCGTCGGGATCCTGGAGGACCTGCGCCCCGGTGGGCACGGAGAAGTAGCCGACGCTCGCGTCCAGCTGCACGCCGACCACCCCGTCGAGCTCCGTGATGGCGGTGTTGATCCGCGCCGGCGCGCCGTTGCTGGCGTAGCAGGGGGAGCCCAGGGCGTAGTTGGTGCCGCCAGCGGTGACCGTCGGGTCGGTGAGCCCGTTGGTGCACATCGGTCGGCTCTCTCCCGTGGCCATTGCCCAGGAGCGCAGGTGAGTGAGCGTCACCTCGTGCGCCGGATCGCTCAGGTCGGGCTGCAGCCCGTTGATCAACGGCACCGGCTTCGGCGAGCTGTTCATCGGCGCGCTGAAGTGGATGTACACGCCGCCATTCTTGAAGTCGCTCCGTACGAGGGCGCTGATGCTCGACGTCGCGTAGGCTGTTCCACCGTACGGCGCGCCCGTGCCGATGGAGACCGGCTGGAACGTGGCGAGGTCGGTCGCCTCGTCGTACGCCGCGATCCAGTAGGCGTCGGTGTACGAGAAGCCGACCACCTGCGCGGTGATGAACACCGCATCGGTGTGGATGGTGCTCCGGGCGGTGAGGTACTGCCCGTCGCCGGTCTGGAGATAGGTGACGGCGGCCGCGGTCAGGCACGCCTCGTCCTCCGTGCCCAGCGGCAGACACGCGGCGGGCAGGGGCGTGCAGTCGGTGATGCCGCCTCCGTCGGCTCGCCAGCACACGTCCTCGGTGAAGGCGTGGGCGGAGCTCGGCAGGATCGAGATGGTCACGATGATCGACAGAGAAGCCAGGAAGCGCGGCGCTTGGTTCATTGCACCCTCCGCCACCTGTTCTGCCCGAAGCGGTCCGCCACGGTTGTTGTGAAACTGTTGCGATGGCGCCCGAGCCCGCACGCCGCGCCTGTCCCGGCTACGTTGGACGGGTGGCGCTCGAGATCCTGGTGGTGGAGGACGACCCCGTCCTGCGCGAGCTGCTCGTCCTACACCTCGCGGCCGAGGGGTTCTCGGTGCGCGAGGCCGGCACCGGGGACGAGGCGTTGGCCGCCTGCACCACCAAGCTGCCCGACGTCGTCGTCCTCGACGTGTCACTCCCGACGCTCTCCGGTCTCGAGGTCTGCCTCGCCTTGCGCGCCTCGTATCGGCCCACTCCCGGCGTCGTCATGGTGACGGCGCGCGCCTCGGAGGCCGAGATCATGATCGGTTTCGACTCGGGCGCCGACGACTACGTGGTCAAGCCCTGTCGCCCGCGCGAGATCGTGGCGCGGGTGCGCGCGCTGGCGCGGCGCGTCCGCCCTGACGTGGTCGACGCCGAGGTGCTGCGCCGTGGCGAGCTCACCGTCGACCTCGCCACGTTGCGTGCCACCGTCGGCGGCGCGCCGCTGGAGCTCACGCCGACCGAGCTCTCGGTGCTGGTGGAGCTGTGTCGACGCCCCGGCACGGTGCACGCGCGCAAGGCGCTCCTGGCCAAGATCTGGAGCTCCTCGCACGAGGGCTACGCGCGCAACGTGGACTGCCACGTCGCCCGGCTCCGGCGAAAGCTCGAGAAGGCCGGCATGCCGGGCGCCATCGAGACGGTCCACGGCGCCGGCTACCGCTTCCTCGATGTCGGGCAGACCTGAGGCTGCACGACCCATGGCGCGTCGCTTCCCCATGTTCCGTGCCGCCGCCTGGGGGCTCGTGCTGCTCGTCGCCGTCGGGGTGGCGCAGGCCGCCTGGCTCGCCCGCCTCGGGGTGACCCTCGATCGGACGGGGATCCGCCTCGCGCTGCTGTTGCCGCCGGCGATCTTGTGGCTCGGCGGTGCGATGATCTACGGCTGGCAGATCTTCGGCCACGTCATCTCGCTGCGCGAGTCGATGCGCAAGATGGCGACGCTCGATCTCGGCCCGGCCGACTCGGTCGACCAGGATCTCCTCGGCCTGCGCACGGCGTTCGACACCATGCGAGCCGAGCTCGATCGCGCCATGCGCAAGCTCGCGCACGACGACGCCCAGCGCCGCCGACTCTTCGCCGACCTGGCCCACGAGCTGGCGAACCCGGCCTCGGCGCTCCTCGG
>JAMFST010000554.1 GCA_026225435.1 Labilithrix luteola | reverse complement strand
GGTCCAGTCGCTCGAGCGGCGCGTCGAGCCGTGGATGTGGAACACGCTGCACCTGAAGCTGCCGCACTCGCTCGCCGAGCTGGGGCACGCCATAGGCGAGCGGGCCCTCGCGGAGCTACCCAGCATGCTCAGCGCCGCGGCGCTCGCCCTCTTCGGGACGCTCAGCTACCTGATGGTCCTGCTCTCGGCGCTCATCGTGCCGGTGTTCGCGCTGTACCTGCTGATCGACTTCGACCGCATCGTGCGCCGGCTGGGCGATCTGGTGCCGCGACGCTGGCACCCGACGACGGCGGACATCGCCCGCCAGATCCACGTGACCCTGGGCGGCTACGTGCGCGGTCAGCTGACGGTGAACCTGGTGCTCTCGGCGCTCTACGCGATGGCGCTGCGCCTGGTCGACCTGCGGCTGGCGGTGCCCATCGGCATCCTCACGGGGATGCTCGCCTTCGTCCCCTACGTCGGCTTCCTCGCCGGGCTCGCGCTGGCGATGGTGATGGCCACGCTCGACTGGCACGGCCTGGGGACGCTCGCCGCAGTGCCCGCCGTGATGTTCCTCGTGCAGCTGCTCGACGCCGTGCTGGTCACCCCGCGCGTCGTCGGTCGCTCGGTGGGCCTGGCGCCGCTCGAGGTGCTCGTCACCATGATGGCGTCGGCGTCGCTCTTCGGCTTCCTCGGCGTGCTGCTGGCGGTGCCGCTGGGCGCGGTCGTGAAGATCCTCCTCCAGCGCGCCGTCCGCGCGTACATGCGGACAGCGTTCTACCGACGGGCTGCCTGAGTCAGACGGCTCTCTCGCCGATGATGCTCGTGGCGAAGAACTCGCGCAGCCCGGTCCCTTCGCCGAAGCGACCGAGCCCGATCATCAGCTTGGCCAGCGCCGCCTCCACGGTCATGTCGCCTCCGGAGATCGCCCCCTCGGCCGCTGCCGCCGCACCGCCCTGGTAGCGCGCGAGATCGACGTGACCGCGGAGGCACTGCGAGACGATGACGACCGGTACCGCCGGTTGCGCGAGACGCGCCTCGCGCAGCACGGGGATGAGCGAGCCGAAGAGGTGCGGCAGGTTCCCCGTGCCGTACGCCTCCAGCACCAGCCCGCGGACGCCGGCGCGCAAGGCTCCGGAGAGCAGGCGCGGGTCGAGACCGGGAAAGACGCGCACGGCGAGCACGCTCGGCTCGAGGCGATCGTCGAAGGGGGCCACCTCCACCGGCGCGCGCACGTGGGCGGCGACGTCCACGCCGATGCCGAGGCTCACCAGCGGCGCGCAGTTGGGCGTGTCGAA
Organism: Labilithrix luteola; assembly: GCA_026225435.1. Lineage (GTDB taxonomy): Bacteria > Myxococcota_A > Polyangia > Polyangiales > Polyangiaceae > JAMFST01. The sequence continues at coordinate 898 of JAMFST010000554.1, read as the reverse complement.
GGCGTCGAAGGCCCAGGCGTCGCGCTTGGTCGCGCGTGCGCCACGCAGCGCCCGCGAGGCGAAGGCGACCATCACCTCGGGCACCGGGAGCGTCGCCAGCAGCACGGCGTCCACCAGGTTCTCGCGCGCGTCGGTGCGCACCTCGGCAAGCGGCCGCTGCGCTCCGGTGAAGACCACTGGTTTGGGGACCGGTCCGAGGAGCAGCGCCACCGCGCTCGCCGAGTAGGCCATCGTGTCGGTCCCGTGGACGACGACCACGCCATCCACCGGCTCGCGCAGCGCCTGGTGCACCGCGCGGGCGATGGTCAGCCAGTCGCCCGGTTGCATGTCGCCCGAGTCCACGCTCATGACGATGCGCGTCTCCACCTCCGCCGCCTGGTGGAGGATGGGCAGCTGCGTCGCCAGGTCGCGCCCGTACAGCTCGGGCGAAGGGGGCGAGAGCGGCGACGACGAGTCGCCCGCCACCGCCGCGCGCATCATCAGGGTGCCGCCGGTGTGGAGCAGGACCACCCGCGGCATCAGAACGTCCGCTGCTCGACCTTGATGGTATCGCCGGCCTGCAGCGGGATGTCCTGCTGCGCGCCGTCGGTGATCGCGTCCACGCTGATGACCGCGGTGACCGTCTTGTGGTCGCTCCCGTTGCGGTTGAGGATCACGTGGTTGCTGTCGGCCAGAGGCGTGAACCAGCCCGATTGGCTGACCGCGTCGACCAGCTTCATCCCCTCGGTCCAGGGGATGCTCCCCGGCTTGCTCACCTGCCCGATGACGGTGACCCGCTTCGAATTGTACTGTTTGACAATTAAAGAGACCTGGGCATCGCGGAGGATCTGCTTCTTCTCCAGCTGGTCCTTGATGAGCCGGGCGATGTCCTGCGGCTCCTTCCCCTTCACGTCGAGCC
>JAMFST010000553.1 GCA_026225435.1 Labilithrix luteola | reverse complement strand
TCGACGAGCGTTGCGCGCCCGTTCCTGGCGCGCTCGTCGACGTGTGGCACGTCTCGCCCGCGGGGAAGTACTCCGGCAACGACGCCGAGCACGAGGACGTCGGCTTCTGCACCGACGACGACCCGGCCTACAGCAGCAAGCTATACTTCCGCGGCAAGCAGACCACCGACGCCGCCGGCCTGGTCGCCTTCGACACCTGCTTTCCCGGCTGGTACCACGGGCGCACCGTTCATGTTCATCTGACCATCTCGGTCGGGGGGCAGCGCTCGGTCACCACGCAGCTCTGCTTCGACGACGCGATGGTCGACGCGATCCTCACCGCCCACCCCGACTACGCCGGCGGAGCTCGCGGCGCGCGAGACACGCACAACATCGATGACGGCGTCTTCGACCCCGAGGACTACGCCGACTACCTCGTCAGCACCGCGCGGATGAGCGACGGCGCGATGCTCGCGTCGAAGACGATCCTCGTGCGATCGAGCTCGAGCGAGGTGCTGTGCGGTGGCGGCGGACCTGGCGGACCAGGTGGGCGACGACCGCCGCCCGGGTTCGATCCGTCACGACCGCCGCCGCCGCGGCATGGCCACCCGCCGCTTCCTCCGCCGGCGGCAGCACCACCGGGTTCGTCGACCCGCTAAAGACTGTGTGGCCGCGTCCGTATCGGCGTTGACGCATGGACTCACGCGCCTACCTCATCGATCAGACGCGCTGGCCCCTCGTCAGGATCGTGGTTCCCGCGCAGAGCCCGGACAGCGAGGGCTTCGAGCGCCACCTCGCCGGCCTCGACGCGCTCCTCCAGCGGAGGGAGCCGTTCGTCGTCGTCCTCGACGCCCGCGCCGGCGACCGCCTGCCAACGGAGCAGCGCGAACGTCTGCGACAGCACCGGCGCGCGGCGTTCTTCGAGACGCAGCGCTACCAGCGAGGTATCGCCTTCGTGGTGAGCTCTGCGTTCCAGCGCGCCGTCCTCTCGGCCATCCTCTGGCTCGCCCCGGAGCCGAGCCCCTCGAAGATCTTCGCCACCGTCGAGGAGGCCGAGACGTGGGCCATGTCGTACCTCGTTCGCAACCGCGCGGCCTGACGTCATCGACCCGTCGCGCTGGCCGCTCGCGCTTGTATAGACCGACCCGTCGGTCTATAGTTGGCCCATGGCAGCCGCCCTGAACGTCCTCGCTCCCACCTGGTCACGCCTCGTGCAGCGCGATCGGGTCGACGGCTCCGTCTACACCGATCCGGCCATCTTCCGCGCCGAGCTGGAGAAGATCTGGTACCGCGGCTGGGTCTACGTCGGCCACTCCAGCGAGGTCCCCAAGCCGAACGACTTCGTCATGAAGGCCATCGGCCCGCAGTCGGTGCTGATGACGCGGGACAAGGACGGGCAGATCCACCTGCTGCTGAACCGCTGCCCGCACCGCGGGAACCAGGTGTGCCTCGAGGATCGCGGCAACACCACCAGCTTCGTCTGCTCGTACCACGGCTGGAATTTCCGCAACAACGGCGAGCTCCGGGGCACGCCGTTCCCCGCCGGCTACCAGGGGGTCGACAAGTCGCAGCTCGGCCTCGGCAAGGTCGCGCGGGTAGAAACGTACAAGGGGTTCGTCTTCGGCTCCTTCGCAGCGCCAGGCAGCGGGCCAACGCTCCTCGAGCACCTCGGCGCCGCTGCCGAGGCCATCGACCGGCTGGTGCAGTTCTCGCCGGAAGGGGAGGTCGAGGTCACCGCCGGCTTCCTCAAGCACCGCACCAAGGCCAACTGGAAGTTCATCGTCGACAACGAGACGGACGGCTACCACCCCACCTTCGTGCACGCCTCGATCTTCAGCACCGCCAAGAGCGGGATCGGTGCACTCTACAACAACGACTCCACCGCGGTGAGCCGCTACCTCGGCAACGGGCACAGCGAGAACGATCTGCGCCCCGAGTTTCGCCGCCTGGACAAGCCGCTCGGCTGGTTCGGCACCAGCGAGGATCGCCTCCCCGAGTACGTGGCCAAGATGAAGGTGGCCTACGGCGAGGAGAAGGCGCGGCAGATCCTCGTCGACGGCACGCCGCACACGATGATCTTCCCCAACCTGTTCATCGCCGAGATCCAGCTCTTCGTGCTGCAGCCGCTCGCCGCCGACGAGACGGTGCAGCACGTGACGGCGATCCAGTTCAAGGGGGCGCCGGATCTGAACCGGCGCATGCGCCAGCAGACCATGGGCTCGGTCGGTCCCGCCGGCTTGCTGCTCGCCGACGACACCGAGATGTACGAGCGCAACCAGCGCGGCGTGCAGCAGCGCGATCCGGAGACGCTCTTCCTCGGCCGCGGCCTCCACCGCGAGCGCACCGACGAGAACGGCTTCACCATCGGCGACAACACCGACGAGGTTCCCTCGCGCGGCATGTGGTCGCACTATCGCGCGCTGATGGAGGCGACCTGACATGAGCTCCGCCTCGGATGCCGAGCTGCTCGCCGACGTGACCCGCTTTCTCTACCGCGAGGCGCGCTACCAGGACGAGCACGACTACGACGCGTGGGAAGCGCTGTGGACGGACGACGCCCTCTACTGGATCCCCGCCAACGGCGATGACCTCGATCCGGAGACGCAGATGTCGATCGTCTACGACAACCGATCACGCATCGCGCTGCGCATTCGCCAGCTGCACACGGGCAAGCGGCACACCCAGTCGCCGCGCTCGCGCCTGCGGCGGATCGTGTCCAACATCGACGTCCTCGGGCGCACCGGTCCCGATCAGAACGACCTGAACGTGACGGCGAACGCGCTGGTCTACGAGTCGAACCTCCGTGGCGAGACCCTCTGGGCCTCGCGCAACGACTACACGCTCCGCTTCGTCCCGGGTTCGGGCTCGGGCCCAGACGGGGGAACCGAGCTGCGCATGGCGAAGAAGAAGGTCATCCTGGCGAACAACCAGGCCGCGCTGTTCACCTTGTCGTTTCTGATCTGAGATCTCCACCCATGACCTCTCCCGAAACCACGGCCCCCGTCCTCCTCGACATCGACGACGCGGGCGTCGCCCGCATCCGTCTGAACCGGCCGAAGGCGGCCAACGGGATGAACGACGTGCTCCTCCCGGCGCTCTACGAGACCGTGATGCGGGTGCACGGCGACCCGAAGGTGCGCGTGGTGCTGCTCACCGGCGAGGGGAAGAACTTCTGCGCCGGTGGCGACGTGCACGACTTCCTCTCGAAGGGGGAAGGGCTCTCCGACTACCTGAAGAAGCTGACCTCGACGTTGCAGGTCGCGGCGGCGGCGCTCATTCACCTCGAGGTCCCCGTGGTGACCGCGGTGCAAGGCTTCGCCGCGGGCGGCGGGGGGCTCGGGCTGGTCTGCTGCAGCGATCTGGTCGTCGCCGGCGAGTCGGCGAAGTTCCTCGCCGGAGGCACACGCGTCGGCATGGCGCCGGACGCGGGCGTGTCGGTGACGCTCTCGCGCATCGTCGGCTTCCGCACGGCGATGGAGATCCTCC
>JAMFST010000552.1 GCA_026225435.1 Labilithrix luteola | reverse complement strand
TCCGTCGTCACGTCGGCCACGGTCATCGCCAGCTCGCTCAGGATCCAGCGATCGAGCTCCGAGCGCTGCGCGATGGGCACCAGCACCTTGCCCGAGTCGCCGGTCGGATCGAACCCGTCGATGTTCGCGTAGATGGTGAAGAACGAGAACACGTTGCGCAGCTTGACGAGGAACTCCTTCTGCAGCGCGCGCACGTTCGACAGCGAGTGGCGCGTGGCGTTCCACGGCGGGTTCGACGCGTAGAAGAACCAGCGGAAGGCGTCCGCCCCGGGAGCCGGCGACGACGGATCGCGCACGGTCACCCGCTCGGCCGGCGGCAACCAGGGGACGTCCATCGGCTTCACGTCCGGCTTGGTGGTCGAGTGCGCGTCGAGCGCCGCTCGCGCCTCCTCCGGAAGCACCACCACGCGACGCTTCAGCGCCTTGTGCGGGAAGATCGGCAGGTCGACGGTCACGTCGGGGCGATCCGGCCGGCAGATGCGCACGATCGCCCCCTCCTTCAGATCGAGCCCCTCCATGTCCTCGCGAGCGATGAGCGCGCGCCCGCCCCCTTGCTGCACCTCCTCCGGCTTGAGCACCGCCGACGCTCCCCCCCTGCCACCGGTGAGCGCCGCGACCTGCCCCGCGTCGAGCACGGCGAAGTCCATCTGCACCGAGTCGAGGATGACGTCCGGCGGGGTGTAGTTCCCCTTGCTCTTGCTCTCCTTCTTCCCCTCCTTGTCGGAGACGTGGCCGAGCACGATGCACGTCTTGTACGGGCTCTGCCCGAAGAGGAGCGTCGAGACCATCTGCAGCGAGTAGAACCAGCCGCGCGTCTGGTCGATCGCCTCGCTGATGAAGTCCGCCGGGAAGCTCGTCTTGAACGTCTCCTGCCCCTTCTCGGTGTGCGGGTAGCCCCACTGGGCGAACGGCATGCAGCCGGAGTCGAACCACGCGTCGATGACCTCGGGGACGCGCCGGTAGACGCCCTCCTCGCCCGCCTTGGTCCACGTCACCTGATCGATCCACGGCTTGTGGACGATGAGGTGCTCGCTCAGGCTGGGGTCCTTCGCCTTGGCGGCGTGGAAGTGATCGAAGGCGTTGGGGTTGCGCTCGAGGATCGCGGCCATCGACGGCGGCGCGTCGATGGTGCCGGTGACGTCGTTGATCCACAGGTTGAGCGGCGTGCCCCAGTAGCGCTCGCGCGAGAGCGCCCAGTCGACGTTGTGGGCGAGAAAATCGCCCATGCGCCCCTCCTTGATGTGCTCCGGGAGCCAGTTGACCGAGCGGTTGTTGGCGATCGCCTCGTCCTTCTCCCGCGTTGTACGGATGTACCAGGCGGGGCGGGCGTACTGGATCAGCGGATCGGAGTCGGCGCGCCAGCAGAACGGGTAGTCGTGCTTGTAGGCCTCGGCGTGGACGAGGAGGCCGCGACCGGCGAGCTCCTTCTGGATGTCCTTGTCGGCGTCCTTCACCCAGCGGCCGGCGTAGGCGGTCAGCTCGGGGATGAAGGTGCCGTCCGGGTTGATGGCGCAGAACGGCGCGACCGTCACCAGCGGATAGAGCGCGCGGTGCGCCAGCATGTCGTCCTCGCCGAACGCCGGCGCGATGTGCACCAGGCCGGTGCCGACGTCGAGGGTGACGAAGCTGCCGGGGATGACGGTGAACACCTTCTCGGCCAGCGGTGCCTGCTGCGCCTCGTCGCTCCTGGCGAAGAGGTCGAACGGCGGCATGTACTTCTGTCCAATCAGCGACGCGCCGGTGGTCTCGCGCTCGAGGGTCAGCTCGCTCTTCAGCTTCTTGCCGATGCTGGGGACCAGGTCCTTGGCGACGAGGAAGCGGCGGCCGGCGTGCTCTCCGCTGTCCACCTTGACGACCACGTAGTGGAAGTCCGGGTTGACCGCGGCGTACATGTTCGACGGCAGGGTCCAGGGGGTCGTCGTCCACACCAGGAGCGAGACGTCCGGCTCGGCGACCAGCGGGAAGGCGACGAAGACGCTGGGGTCCTCGACCGACTTGTACCCGAGGCCGACCTCCGCCGAGCTGAGCGCGGTGCCGCCCTGCGCCCACCACCACACGACCTTGTGCCCTTTGTACAGGAGCCCCTTCTGCAGGAGCTCGGACAGCGCCCACCAGACGCTCTCCACGTACTCCTTGTGGTAGGTGACGTAGGCGTCCTTGAGGTCGCACCAGAAGGCGACCCGGTCGGTGAGCGTCTCCCACTCGCTGGTGTAGCGGAAGACCGACTGGATGCACTTTGCAACGAACGGCTCCACCCCGTAGGCCTCGATGGCCGCCTTGCCGTGGATGTGCAGCTCCTTCTCGACTTCCACCTCCACTGGAAGGCCGTGGGTGTCCCACCCCGCCTTGCGCGGGACGGAGAAGCCCTGCATCGTCTTGTAGCGGGGGAAGAGGTCCTTGATGACGCGCGTGAGGACGTGGCCGTTGTGCGGCATCCCGTTGGCGGTGGGCGGACCCTCGTAGAAGACGAAGGCCGGCTTGCCCTTTCGCTCCTCGAGCGACTTCTCGAAGATCTTTCGCTCCTTCCAGAAGCGCAGGATGTCTCCTTCCTCGGCGGGGAAGTTCATCTCGGCGGGCACCTTGGCGAAGATCGACATGGGAGGGGCGCGCACTCTATTCGGTTTTGACCTCCCGCGGCACACGTCTGCGCACGTGCGGGCAACACTCCGCAACCGTGTTCGACCGGGCAGCGCTAGCGGCTGTCGTGTAAAGGTAGAGTCGTGCCTCGAACCGACGGATCCTTCCTCTCCTCCCTTCGCGCCCACCCCAAACGTTGGATCAGCGGCCTGGCCGTGTGCTCGCTCGGCACGATCGCCGCCTGCACGTCGCCCGGCAGCACGAGCTCATCGACGAACCGTTCCACCGTCGCCAGCTCGCTGACCCTGCCGTCTGGCTACGTCCGCCTCACCCGCAACCTGCACCCGCTCGCGAAGGCGGAGCTCGACACCGGCGTCGCCGATCCGACGAAGAAGGCCGCCGGCTCGATCGTCCTCAAGCTTACCCCCGCGCAGCAGGCCGACCGCGACGCGCTCCTCCGCGCCGTCCAGGATCCACGCTCCCCGAGCTTCCACAAGTGGCTCACCCCGGACGACTACGCTGCGCGCTTCGGTGCCAGCCGGGCCACGCTCTCCGCCGTCAGCTCGTTCCTCGCCTCGCAGGGGCTCTCCGTCGACAGCCCCAACCGGCTCGCCAACCGCGTCTCCTTCCAGGGCACGCGCGCCCAGGTCGAGCGCACCTTCCACGCCGAGATGCACGACTACCTGGTCGGCGGAAAGACGCACTTCGCGCTGGCGACCGCGCCGGCCATCCCCCAGGAGCTCGAGAGCTCGGTCCTCGGAATCCACGGTCTGCACGACTTCCACAAGGTCAGCCGGAGGCGCCGCGCGCCGTACAGTCTGCGCCCCGAGTACGACGTGAAGAACACCACCGCGCTCGGGCCGGGCGACTTCGCGACGCTCTACGATACCCAGTCGCTCCTCGACTCCGGCAACGACGGCACCGGCGTGACCATCGCCGTCGTCGGGCAGACCGCCTATCCGCACAGCGACATCACCAAGTACCTGCAGACGTTCCCCGACCGCAACCTCACCGACAACATCACCGACGTGCTCGTCCCCGGCACCGGCGACTCGGCGCAGAACAGCGATGACGACATCGGCGAGACGGATCTCGATCTCGAGTGGGCCTCGTCCGTCGCGCCGGGCGCGAACATCGTCTTCGTCTACACCGGCTCGGACACCGACAACTACAGCGTCGACGACGCCGTCGCCTACATCCTCGACCAGGGCACGATGCTGGTCCCGGGGACCGGCACCGGCGGCGCGCAGATCCTCAGCGAGAGCTACGGCGGCTGCGATCTCGCCGCCGGCACCGACGCCGATCTCTCCGGCGAGACCGCTTCGGTCGCCAACCTCGAAGGCATCACCTACCTCGCCGCCTCGGGCGACGACGGCGCGGCCGGCTGCATCGGCTTCGGGATCGGCGGCCTGTCCGTCGGCCCGCCGGCGTCCGACCCGGGCGTCACCGGCGTCGGCGGCACCGAGTTCTTCGCCGCCGCGCAGGCCTCGCCCTTCTTCGTCGGCCCCGTCGCGCAGCAGTACCCGATCAGCAACGGCGTCAGCCTCGAGGCGGTGTGGAACGACCTCACCACCAACCAGAAGACCAGCGGCGGCGGCGGCACGGGCGGCCCGAGCAGCATCTTCCCCAAGCCGTTCTACCAGGTGGGCATGACCCCGGCGGACGGCGCGCGCGACGTGCCCGACGTGTCGCTCACTGCCTCGCCGGAGAACGTGCCGTACTACACGGTGGAGGACGGCGACCCGACGCCGGTGGGCGGGACGTCCGCGGCCACGCCCTCGTTCGCTGGCATCCTCGCGCTGGTCACCCAGGCCGTGGCCACCAACGGCGGCCCGCTCGGCCTCGGTGACGTGAACCCGCAGCTGTACGCGCTCTTCAAGAGCAACCCGGAGGCCTTCCACGACATCGTCACCGGGACCAACGACGCCCCGTGTCTGGTGAGCGATCCGACCGACTATCCGGACTGCCCGGTCGGCGGCACCTACGGCGGATATGCTGCCGCCGTCGGCTACGATCGCGCCACCGGCCTCGGATCGGTGGACGCGGCCAAGCTCGTCGCCGCCTGGTCGGTGCAAGCCAACACGACCACCACCGTGGCCGCCTCGACGACGAGCACCGCGGTCGACACACCCATCACGCTGAGCGCGCACGTGTCGTCGGCGGGCACGGTGACCACCGCGGCCCTCACCGGCACCGTCTCCTTCAACTTCCAGACGTACTCCGGCTCCGCGGGCGCGGTGTACGCCGGGGCCGACGGCGGCTTCGACGAGAGCTGGACCCTCGGCACGGCCACGGTCACCGGCACCGCGACGGGCGCCGACGTGACACTGAGCACGCGCATCCCGCCCGGCCTCTTCGGCAAGGCGTACGTGGTGGCGCAGTACAGCGGCGACGCCACGCACCTCGCGTCCGTGTCGGGGCAGACGGCCATCACCGTCACCGGCGCGAACCTGGCGATCTCGCCGGTGACGACGACCCTGCACCCCAACGAGCAGACCACGTTCAAGGCGACGGGCGGCGCGCCGCCGGTGCTGTGGTTCGTGGAGGCGCCGGATCCCACCTGCGTGGTGGACCAGACCACGGAGATGGCCACCTGCTCGCAGGTCGAGTCCGAGGACGAGGTCACCGGCTTCTTCCAGGCCGGCCCGCTCGCCGGCACGGTGCACCTGATCGCCGTCGACACCCTGGGCGAGGAGACGCTGGCCACGGTCACCGTCGCCGGGCTCGGGGTCGACGCGGGCACATTCCCGACCTTCGATGCGGGGCCGCCGGGTGGACCGGGCAACCCGGCCGTGCCGGTCACCCCGACGGCGCCCACGGTCACCGTCGACGCGGGGGTCAGCGAGACGCCCGACGCGAGTGTGCACGCGTCCGGCAGCGACGCAGGCAAGAGCAGCGGCAGCGACGACTCGGGCGGCTGCGCGGTCGTCGGAAACGGTCGCAGCGACTCCGGACGGGGGAGCGGCTCGCTCCTCGCGCTCGTCGGGCTGGGCGTCGCGCTCGTCCGCCGACGAACCAAGAAATAGCTGAGCTCGCTGGGAGGGCGGACGGTACATTGGCGGCACCGTCGTGCCGCGCCCCCAGCTTCACCGCGTCCTTCGCCGTCTCACCCTCCCCGTCGCCGGCGCCGGTCTGGCCGCGCTGACCGGCGCGGCGGCCTGCTCCTCGCCAGGAGGCTCGTCGTCGTCGACGCCGGCGTCATCGACCCGCCCGACGCGAGCGTCCACGACGCCGGACACGACGCGGGCAAGAGCAGCGGCAGCGACGACTCGGGCGGCTGCGCGGTCGCGGGGAACGGCCGCAGCGACTCTGGACCGGGGAGCGGCTCGCTGCTGGCGCTCGTCGGACTGGGTGTCGCGCTGGTTCGGGGTCGCAAGCGAAATAGCTGAGTCCGCTCGCGAGGCGAGGTCTACATTCGCGGCACTCATTTGTCGCACCTCCCTCGCCTCTCGCGTCTCCCCTCGTTTCGTCATCTCTCTTTTTCCGTCGCGGGCGCCGGTCTCGCCGCGCTGACCGGCGCGGCCGCCTGCTCCTCACCCGG
>JAMFST010000551.1 GCA_026225435.1 Labilithrix luteola | reverse complement strand
GCCACGTCCGATCCAGCGCCTCGCTGGGACCGGCAAGGGCCGCATCGCGATCCTCTCGTCCTTCGCCGAGGGAGAGAGGTGCATTCACCTTGTGAGCAGCGTGGAGTGACGGGCCTGCCACCCGCTGCTTCCAGGTCGAGGGCTGCTTGCGCCGGTCGATGGGTGGAGGTACCAAAATGATCAGTGGAATCGGGGGCTCATCCCCCGAAGTACAGGGTGCGCTGTTCGCCCCCGCGCAGCTGAAGATGGAGCACGCAGCACGCTCCTCGGACACACGAAGGCCCGATGACTCCCCGGAGTCGCGGGCCTTCGGTGTCTCTGGCGTCAATGGTCCAGGGCCGTGGCTCGCGCCCGTAGGAATCGCCGCCGCGGCACGGTAGGTCACGGAGTCATGTCCGCGCGCATCACGTTCGACCAGCTTGCCCGTGCGCCCGACGAAGCGATCGACGTCGCGCTCGGAGCGGCGCTCATCTCCAAGGACGTTTACGACGAGCTCGACGTCGGTGCGCTGCTGCTGCAGCTCGAAGAGCTTGGCGGGCCGCTCCGCGGGGGCGCGCTCGCGGGAATGCCGCTTTCGGCGCAGGTCGACGCGGTGAGCGAGCGGTTTCGTGAGCTCGGCTTCCGCGGCAACGCCGATGACTATTACGACGTCAGGAACAGTCTCCTGTCGGACGTCCTCGAGCGCCGAACCGGGATCCCGATCACGCTGACCGTCGTCTGGTGCGAGATCGCGCGTCGGGCGGGAGTCTTCGCTCGCGGCGTCGGCTTTCCTGGTCACTTCCTGGCGCGCGTCGACGAGCTTCCAGCGCTGAGTGGACGCGCTGCGTCGGCACCCGTCATCGTCGACCCCTTCCATTCCGGGCGGGTCGTCACCGATGTCGACGCGCGTCGACTTCTTCAACCAACCCAAGGTCCGAGCGCCGAGCTCACGCCGCGGCTTTTCGAGGCGGCAACGTCACGGGCCACGCTCGTCCGCATGCTGACGAACCTGAAGGCCATCTGGGCTGGCCGCGGCGAGCACACCCGTGCGTTCGTAGCGCTCCACCGGCTCGTATCGCTCCGTCCCGACTCCGCGGACCTCCTTCGCGAACGTGGCGCGCTCGCGGCGGGTCTTGGCCTCTCGGATCTTGCTCGTCGCGATTTCGAGCGCGCCCTCGAGCTCGAGCCCGGGGTCGGCGAAGCTGCCTTGCGGAAGCAACTCGCGGCGCTGGCGGGCTCGCGGAAGGCCGCGCCGAATTGAAGCCTCGCTTCGCTCTTTCGAAGGAATTCGCAGGAAACCGCGCCTGGTCGACCGCCGTGGCATGCCTCGTCGGGCGCGTCCCCAGTCCGCCACCGCTTGTGCAACCAGCGCGCCCGGACGGAAGCCTTCCCGTCGCGTCCGGCGGAACGTGCGGCGCAGCTACTCCAAGAGCTCTCCGACCGGGACGCTCGCGGCATCGACGTCCTTCCCGCTCACTCCTGTTCCCATCGGACCGAAAGAACGCCTGGGCGGTCGCGAAGCTGGTGGACGACGAGCGGCGTTTGCGGCGCGTCGGAGCCGCGCGCGCGCCACGTCAGCTCCGACTCGACGCTCGCAAGGTTTGCCGCAGGTTCGTAGCGAGCCTTCCACGTGGCAATCCCACAGCGCGCGCCGAGGAGATGGCGGCGAAGATCCTCCTCGGACAGCTCGCCGGCACCGATCGACAGGGTGAGCGTCCCCCTATGTTCACGCGGGATCCAGCCTTCGAGGCCTTTCAGCCCCCAGAGAACGAGGATCGCGACACCTGCCGAGACGGCGCCGAGGACACAGTTGCCGCCCCCGAAAAGGAGACCCAGAACCGTCACGAACCACATCGTGGCG
>JAMFST010000550.1 GCA_026225435.1 Labilithrix luteola | reverse complement strand
GCGCCGCGAGCGCGCCGCCGGCACCTCCGGCCACCGCGGCTGCGGACCCGGCGACGCCCCCGCCGCGACCGGTCGTTCGCGCGGCGCCGCCTCCGTCGTCGCGCGCCGACATCGCGGCCCTCCCGTACGGCGAGGCATACCGCGCCATCCTCGCGCAGATGGTCGCCGTCGACACTAGCCACGGAGAGGAGACGAAGCTGCTCGAGCCGGTGGCGCAGATGTACCGCGACGCTGGCGTACCGGTGCAGATGCTGGAGGCGGTCCCCGGGCGCGGCAACCTCATCGCGCGCCTCAAGGGGAGCGGTGCGAAGAAGCCGCTGCTGCTCATCGCCCACGTCGACGTCGTCCCCGTGGCGGGACAGCCGTGGACGGTCCCGCCGTTCGCGCTGACCGAGAAGGACGGCTTTCTCTGGGGGCGCGGCGTGAACGACGACAAGAGCATGGCCGCCGCCATCGTCGCGCTCACCCTCGACCTCGCGCGCAAGAAGACGCCGCTCTCGCGCGACGTGATCGTGGCGCTCACCGCCGGCGAGGAGACCGGTGGCAAGGAGGGGGCGCGCTGGCTCACCGAGCATCACCCGGAGCTGCTCGAGGCGGAGATCGCGCTCAACGAAGGGGGCGTCGCGCTGCTCGACGACGCCGGCGCGCACGTCCTCGCCGTCAACCTGACCGTCTCGGAGAAGTTCTTCCAGACGTACCACCTGTCGGTGAAGGGGAAGGGGGGGCACTCGTCGCAACCGCCCACGAGCGGTGATCCGGTGGTCACCCTCGCCAGGGCGCTGATCAAGGTCGGCAGCTACCGCTTCGCGCCCAACGTCCTGCCGGAGGCGAAGGGGGCGTTCTCCTCGGAGGTGGCCACCGCCGAGCCCGAGTACGCCGCCGCGCTCAAGCGCGTGGTCGCCTCGGCGCCGCGCATCTCCCCGGCCGACGACGCCATCCTCTCCAGGAGCGCCGCGTACAATTCCAGCTACCGCACCACCTGCGTGACGACGATGCTGAAAGGGTCACCGCAGGACAACGTGCTCCCCACGACGGCCGAGGCGACGGTCAACTGCCGCATCCTCCCCGGCGAGACCGTCGATCAGGTCACCGCGCAGCTCACCAAGGTGATCGGGGACGCGAACGTGGAGCTCACCCTCTCTCCCGACAACGGCAGCGGTCCTCCCTCGCCCTACGACGGTGAAGTCGTCGAGGCGGTGAAGAAGGTGTCCGCCACCGCCTACCCCGGCGCCGTGGTGCTCCCCGCGATGATGACCGGCGCCAGCGACTCCCGCTACCTCCGCAAGATCGGCATCCGCGCCTACGGCGTCACCCCGAGCACCGTCTCCCGCGCCGAGGAGAAGGCTGGCCACTCCTGGCACGGCGCCGACGAGCGGTACCGCGCGTCGTGGTTCGTCCCCGCGGCGGAGTTCTTCCGCCAGGTCGTTCTCACGCTCGCTCAGTAGGCGATGCGCACGTCGTCCACCGTGATCCCGCTGCTGGAGGTGCGGGTGGCGTCGTCGTCGTCGTCGACCAGCTCGAGGGTGATCGTCTGCCCGACGAAGCCGCGCAGGTCGATCGACTGCGGCTGCAGGTGCTCGTCGTCGTCGGCCGTCGCCCGCCCGATCTCGCGGTCGCCGAGCATGGCGCGGACGTAGCAGTGCTCGTCCCCGGCGATGGTGAAGGTGATGCGCGGCTTGCCCAGCACGAACG
>JAMFST010000054.1 GCA_026225435.1 Labilithrix luteola | reverse complement strand
GTCGTCGGAGCATCGTCTCGAGCGTCGCGGAGAAGCCACCTTCATAGAAGACAGGGTTCGACGCTCCTTCGACTTCGAGCTTCTGCCCGGCGTCCAGAATCGCGTGGGCTTCCGGGCCGACTCCGGCCGGTATGGCTCCCGGAAGATCGCGCAGCGCACGATAGGTAGCGATCTCGAACGGCGACATCTTGATGGTCGGCAACTGCGCCGGGCGCCCCGTCACCTTGATGTGCTCCTTGCAGAGGCGGAGCCACTCGTCGTCGACGCCGAGGTGGACGACCTTCATTCCGTGGGTCGGCGTTCCGGCGACCAGACTGGCAAATACCGCAAGGTCCAGCGGATCGAGATCGCCGAGGAAGTGCAGAACGCTTGCACCAAGGTCTCGTTCGGTGCGGAGGCGCAACCACTCAGGTCGCGAGGTCACGCCGTAGTGCCTGACCCACGTGGTCGACGTGCGGAGGAGATCCGTCACGTGGAGCCCCATGAGCCCCGACTCCTTCGTCGAGAAGATAACCTCGCGCGCCGCCCGGCGCGCCGGCAGCACGGAGAACGGTGTCCCCAGCTGCCATTCGTCGTCGCCGCGGCGCCTTCGCGCAAGCCGCGCCGCCAGCTCTTCGAAGTCGCGCGTCCTCATGAAGAGCGCGCGACGCCGTTCACTCGATGCCGCGCATCGTCTCTTCGATCAACCAGTCGACGACCGCGTGCAGGTTGCCGTTGCTCTGGTCGAAGATCTCGCGCTGGCGGTCGGCGCTGGTGCCCTCTTCGAGGATCTTCGGGATGGTCTCGAGCTCCTTGTCGGCGCCGAGCTCCTTCGCTTCTTCCTTCACCAGGTCGTACAGCTCGAGAGCGAGCTCCTTGAAGGGGCGCTCCTTCTCCTGGCCGAAGTCGATCAGCTTGCCGTGGATGCCGTAGCGCATGGCGCGCCACTTGTTCTCCTCGATCAGGCTGCGCGGGTAGTCACGCCAGGCGATGTTCTTGGTGTACAGGCGGTAGAGGGTGGCCACCAGCGACTGCACCAGGGCGACGATGCCGATGGTGTGATTGAGGTTGGTGGGCATGTCGCAGATGCGCAGCTCCACGGTGTCGAAGACGTGGTGGACCCGGATGTCCCACCAGATGCGCTTGCCGTTGTCGATACAGCCCGTCTTCACCAGCAGCTGCACGAACTCCTCGAACTGCTTGTAGGAGTTGAAGCTGTCGGGGATGCCGGTGCGCGGGAAGCGCTTGAAGATCTCGCAGCGGGTGCTCGAAAGCCCCGTCTTGCGGCCGATCCAGAAGGGGCTCGAGGTGGTGAGCGCCAGGAGGTGCGGCAGGAAGTAACGGACCTGGTTGGCGATGACGATGGCCACGTCCTTGTCGGGGATGCCGACGTGCACGTGGAGGCCGAAGATCAGGTTCTGGCGGGCGACGTCCTGCAGATCGTTGACGATCTCCAGGTAGCGAGCCCCCTGGGTGATCTCCTGCCCCTTCCAGTCGCTGATGGGGTGCGTGGACGCGGCGATGATCCGCAGGCCCCCCTTGTGCGCCAGCCGGGAGAGCTCGGCCCGCATCTCGGTGAGCTCTCCGCGGACGGCGGTGACATCCTTACAAATGTCCGTCCCGACCTCGACCATCGACTGGTGCATCTCCGGCCGCACGCGTTCGCGCAGGACCGTCTTGCCATCCTCGATGAGCCGGCTGATGTACGAATGGAGCTCCCGGGTTTCGGGATGAACGATCTGATACTCCTCTTCGACGCCGAGCGTGAAGGTCGGGGCGGCTTTGCTCATTTTGCGCTTCCTGACTTCGTGGTCTGTCCCGCCATGTAGCGGGCGTACTCGTGACTGTGGGCGGGCTTCTTCTTCCCCTTGGCGGCGTCGACGACCAGCTTGGTCATGCGGTCGACGCACCACTCGAAGTGCTTCGGCAGGACGCTGTAGTAGTCCATGTCCGGAGCGGGGTTGGTGAAGTCGATGGCGTAGGGGACGCCGTCCTTGATGGCGAACTCCACCGAGTTCATGTCGTAACCGAGAGCGTCGTTGAGAGCGAAACAGCCGTCGAGGACCTTCTTCTCCACGTCCTTGGACAGGAAGGGCTTCTCGTTCTCGATGTAGCAGCGGCGGCGCGGGTCGTACTGGATCGGCAGGATCTCGTCCCGCCCGACGCAGATGCAGCGGGTGTAGTCCTCGAAGTCGATGAACTGCTGGAGCGTCATGACGAGCTCGCCGGACGCGTTGTACTCGCGCATCAGCTCCTCGATGTTGTCCACCTTGCTCACGTTCTTCCAGCCGCCCCCGTCCGCCGGCTTCAGGATAGCGGGGAATCCGACGTAGTCGACGATTGCCTGCCAATCGAGCGGGTACTCGAGGTTCCGGAGGCTGCGCTGCAGGTCGGTGTCCTTCGAGTAGCCGCGGCTCGGGAGGATGACCGTGCGGGGGACCGCGACGCCGAGCTTGGGCGCCAGCGAGAAGCCGAAGAACTTGTCGTCCGCGCTCCACCAGAACGGGTCGTTGATGACGTAGGTGCCGGCCAGGACCTGGGCCTTGAGCGCCATGCGGTAGAACGGGATCTGGTGACTGAGACGGTCGACGAGGACCGAGTAGTTCTTCTTGTGATCCTCGCGAATGCCACCGAACTTCGCCAGCTCGGCGCGGACGCCCGAGTGCTGGTTCACCCGATCGATGAAAGCGTTGGGGAAGGTCTCTTCCCAGCCGACCACGATACCGACAACTTCCGTCATGATGAAAAGCTCCTAGATCCGTCGCTCACTGCATGTAATGGCGAATCATCCGGCACCAGACTGGCCAGTCATGGACAGCGCCGTCCCAGATGGACAGGTGATTGCCGATACCCTTCGACCAGAGAATCCCGCTCATCTCCTCGGTGCCGCGGCGGCAGATGTCGTGCTCGCCGGCAGGGAGGATGATGTCCATGTTGTACAGCTGGCGCAGCTGCTGCCCGTCGTGGAGATTGGGAACCCACTGCTTGGGGCTGTGGAAGTACGTGTTGTCGTCGCTCCAGCCGTCGAGGAAGCTGCGCGTGTCGTAGGCGCCGCTCATGGCGAGCACCTTGTGGACGAAGTGCGGATGGCGCAGGCCCATGCCCAGGGCGTGGAAGGCGCCGAAGCTGCAGCCGCCGAAGGTCATCGGCCGCCCCCAGCCGGTGCGCGCCCAGAGCAGCGGCACCACCTCGGAGATGATGTACGCCTCGTACGCGGCGGCGAAGCGCACGCGATCGGCCGGGTGGATTCGCTTGTTGTACCAGGTCGAGGTGTCGAGCCCGTCGACGCAGGCGACGGTGTAACGGCCCCAGTCGATGCGGTCGCCGATGGCGCCGATCAGCCCGAAGTCCTCGTTCTGGTTGAAGCTGCCGAAGGACGTCGGGAAGAGAAGAACGGGGTCGCCGCCGTGCCCGTAGAGGAGCAGCTCCATCTTTCGGCCGACCCGGCCGGAATGCCAAGCGTGATATTCGCGACGCATAGGTGAGATCACCTTAGTAAAAGGTGAGCCCTAGCGGTGCGGAAAGTCGCGACTATTTGCGATGATTCGGGCGTGTTTCCGGCCGGGCCCTCAGACCGGGTCGGGGACCGGATTCCAGCCGCGGGAGGGGGCCAGCGCGTTGAAGCGACGGACCAGCCAGCCGGGGATGAGCAGGCGGAAGGTGCGCGGCAAGCGCTCGGAGTCGTCGACGCTGCGGAGCATGCGCTCGTAGGTCAGGTTGCCGTAGGTGTTGATGGTGGCGCGCACGCTCTCGGGGCGCGCCAGCCAGGCCATCACGCCGTCGCCGTCCCCCTCGGGGTGGAACTGCGTCCCCTCGATGCCGGGGGCGAAGCGGAAGGCAACCAGCCCTTCCCCCTTGGAGACGCCGTCACGGCTCTCGCGCGCCCACAGCTCCCCGCCGAGGCGGCGCAGCTTGTCGCTGTCGAGGTCGATGGCCTCCCACTCGCGGTGCTCCCAGACGAAGAAGCGCTCGCCGAACGCCTGGAGAAGCTCGCTCGAGCGCCCCTCCGGCGTCGGGTACACCGGCATGATCCCGAACTTCTTCGCCGACCGCTTGGCCATGCGAGCGAAGCCGAAGTGCTGCACGCCGATCTGGAACGAGTGGCAGACGAGCAGCGCGGATGGTGCCCCTTCGGGCTTCTCGTCGTTCGCCTCGGTGACGTCGTCGAGCATGCCGCGAAAATTCACGCACCACTCGTCGTCGTAGCCGTCGAGGGGCGAGCCGGGGCCGCCGCTGCAGATGTACATATCCGCGGGCTTGGGCGCCTCGTTCTTGTTCCGCGGCTCGACGTGGGAGATGTCGAACTCGATCTTCGGGTTGTGCTGCCGCACCAGGGTGCGAAAGCTCTCGAGGATGCGGAAGAAGCAGCGGATCGCCTGGTTCTCCACGCCGTTGTTCATGTCGACGAGGCAAAGCCTGAGGCAGGGGGACGACGACGACGACGACATGCTGAAGACCCCGATAATGATCGGCTGAGCGCCCGATCGCAAACGTTACGCGCTGCGGCGCAGCATCCCCCCCACCGTTTTGTCATCGAATTGTCGCACATCCGGTGCGGATGCGCGACTCCCTGGCTAGGCGTTCAGCGGGCCGGCGAGCCCAGCAGCAGGTCGAGCAGCGCCTTGTCCCCCTGGAGCGCGACGCGCTGCATGTAGAGGCCGACGCCGCGCCGCCCGCCGAGCTCTTCCCCGGCGCCGGCGCGACCCGGCCCACCATGGAGGAGCTGCGGCATGACCGTCCCCGGCGGGATGGCCTGGCCGGCGACCTTCGCCGAGCCGATGGTGACGCGCCCGTGGAAGGCGGCGATGCCGAGGACCGCCTTCTTCAGGAACGCCTTGTCGTCGGAGTACACGCTCGAGACGAGCCCACCGCCGCCGGCGCCGACCAGCCGCACCAGCTCCTCGGGCGAGTCGTACGGCATGACGGTGGCGACCGGGCCGAACACCTCGTGCGTGTGCACCGCGTCCCCCGGCCTGGGCGACTCGCACACCAGGAGCACGGGGAAGAGGAAGAAGCCCTTTCCGTCCTTCTGTCCCAGCGGCTGCTTGCCGCCCGCGCCGCCGTCGAAGGCGATCGTCGAGCAGCCCGCCAGCTTCTCGATGCCGGCCTTCACGTCCTTGTGCTGCTGCGCCGTCGAGACCGGCCCCATGGTGACGTCCTCGTGCGCGGTGTCCCCGACCTTCACCTTGGCGAGGCGCCCTTCGAGCTCGGCGACCACCGCCTCGAGGCGCGCGCGCGGCACGTACACCCGGCGGATGGCGGTGCACTTCTGGCCGGTCTTCTGCGTCATGTCGCGGGTGACGTCGGTGAAGAAGAGCGACTCGGTGTCCGAGCCCTCCTCGACGTCGGGACCGAGCACCGCGGCGTTCAGGCTGTCGGCCTCGACGTTCACGCGCGTGCCGCGCTCGAGGACGGCGGCGCCGGTGCGCAGCTTCTTGCCGGTCGCGTGCGAGCCGGTGAAGGCGAGGACGTCCTGGCCACCGAGCTTGTCGAGCAGATCGCCCGCGCCGCCGGCGAGGAAGCTGAAGACGCCGGGCGGGAGGATCTTCTCGGCGACGAAGATCTCGGTCATGCGATGCGCGACGATGGCCGTGCTGGTGGCCGGCTTGGAGACGACCGGCATGCCCGCGAGGATGGCGCAGGCGGCCTTCTCGGCCAGGCCCCAGGCGGGGAAGTTGAAGGCGTTGACGTGCACGGCGACGCCGCCGCGCGGGACAAAGGCGTGCTGCCCGAAGAGGCGCGCGCTGCGCCCGACCGGGGCGCCTTCGCCGTCGATCATCACGTTGGTGGCGCCGAGCTCCGCGCCGAGGTCGGCGTAGTACTCGAGGGTGCCGCTGGCGCCGTCGACGTCGAACTTCCCGTCCGAGCGGGTGTTGCCGCCGTTCTTCATGGCGAGATCGAGCAGCTCGTCGCGGTGGGCGATGATCGACTTGCTCAGCGCCTTGAGCATCGCACCTCGGTCGGCGAACGTCGTCTTGGCCAGCTCGGCGCCGCCGGTCTCGCGGGCGAAGGCGATGGCCGCGCCCATGTCGATCCCCTCGGTGGACGCCGTCGCCAGCACCTCCTCCGTCGACGGGTTGACCAGATCGGCGCGCGCGCCGTCGCCCGCGTGGAAGTCACCGCGGACGAAGCTTTTGAGCTCGTGGACCATGGGCGGGAGCTACCACGCGACGATGACGCGGGAAATCGTGCCACGATGAGCTCGGCCGTTCAGCAACGGCGTTGCGGTCCGATATATCACAAGATAGAACGAAAACGACCATGCCCGAAGCCGCTGCAACGCCCTCGCGAAGGCGCTTCCTCCCTCTCGTGATCCTGGCGACGGTGCTCGCCGGCTACGGCGGTTACCAGCTCTGGCTCTCCCACCGCCCCTACGAGTGGAGCGGCACGGTGGAGGCTCGCACCATCTCCATCGGCTCGCGGGTCGGCGGTCGCGTGAAGGAGGTCCTCGTGCGCGAGGGGGATCGCGTGAAGGAAGGGGATCCGATCATCACGCTGGAGCCGGGGGATCTCGAGGCGCAGCGGCTCGTCGCCGAGGGGCAGCTCGCCGAGGCGGAGGCGAACCTGTTGAAGCTGCAGACCGGCGCGCGGCCGGAGGAGATCGCCCAGGCGAAGGCGCGGGCGGAGACGTCGAACGCGGCGCTGCTGGAGACGCGCACCGGCGCGCGCATCGAGGAGATCGCCGCCGACGAGGCGCGGCTGGTCGCGGCCGAGGCGACGCTCGATCAGGCGAAGAACGACGCGGCACGCATCCACAAGCTCTATGCCACCGGCGCCATCGCCAAGGCCGAGGTGGACACGACGGACACGCAGCTGCGGGCGGCGACCGGGCAGCGCGACGCGACCAAGAACGCGCTCGACCAGCTGAAGAACGGCTCGCGCAAGGAGGACGTGGCGCAGGCGGTGGCGCGCGCAGCGGAGGCGCGGGCGAGCGAGCAGCTGGTGCGCGCCGGCTCCCGGGTCGAGGACATCAAGGCGTCGACCGGGATGGTGGAAGCGGCGCGCGGGCGGCTCGATCAGATCAAGACGATGCTCGACGAGCTCACGGTGAGGGCGCCGCGCCCGTCGCGGGTCGAGTCGCTCGATCTGCGGCCGGGCGACATCCTCGCCCCCAGCGCGACGGCGGCGACGCTCCTCGAGGACGATCAGATGTACGTCCGCATCTACGTGCCGGAGACGCAGATCGGCCACGTGCACC